>DATIQH010000445.1:0-9900 GCA_035471155.1 Nitrospiraceae bacterium
TGAGAAGGTGGTCCGGAACGCGGTCATGATCTCGCGCGAAATCGGCCCGACCTACCTCCAGCTCTATACGCCGTGCATTCTCGAAATCGGGAAGAACAGCATGGAAGGGCTTCAGGAAATGCGGGATTCGGAGAAACCGACCGAGCGATTCGCCTACAAAGAATACACCAGCGAGCCGGCCAAGCAACTTCTGGCAGAGATAGCCGCCAAGGACAAAGAAAAGAAGGCCGCGGCAAAACAGCTTGCCTCTCAAGGAGCCTAATCCGATTCTGGAGGAGAGACGATCATGATCAAGAAAAGACTGAATGTCCGAATGTCGGGACTAGGCGGACAGGGCGCCGTGACGGCCGCGCATGTCCTGGCCATGGCTGCCAACCGCGACGGCAAGTTTTCGATCTCCAATCCCTTTTTCGGCGCTGAAAAACGCATGGCGCCGGCGGAGAGTTATTGCCGGATCGGCATCGAACGGATCTACGACCGTGGCGAGTTGGTATTTCCCGACGTCATTCAGGTTTTTCACCCCCAGGTCATCACCATGGGGAAGAGCTATACCATGCCCTTCTATTCCGGCGTGAAGGAAGGGGGCCTCGTCATCATCAATTCCGCCCAACCTCTTCTATCTGAAGAAGATATTCAGCGGCTGAAAGATTTAAACGTCGCCTTGTTTTACATCGCAGGCACTGAGCTCGCCATCGAAGTTGCCGGCACCGAGTTATCGACAAATATGTCGATGCTCGGATCGGTCGCGGGTATCACCAAATGCGTTTCCATGGAAGCGCTGGACGGCGCGCTACAGGAACGGTTCGGAAAGAAGTTCGTCGCGTCCGGCGGAACCGCTTCCTTGGATGAGGCGATCAAAAAGAAATTCGCCAAGAAAGAAATGTTGCTGGCCAAGAACCTGGCAACCGTCAAGGCGGCCTACGACATCGCCAGTGAATGGGCCGAGAAAAATCAGTATGAGCTGCGGGTCGGTAATCCTGCCGTAGCGGCTTAAGAGAGAGGGAACCATCTCGCATGTATAACGTCGCGCAAGTTATCGATGAAAAATGCGTCGCCAAGAAGGGATGCCGGCTATGCATCATGTATTGTCCTGAAGCAAATTGCCTGGATCTCAATCCGAGTAAGATGGTGGCCGAAGTGATCATCGACCGCTGTAAAGGCTGTGAACTCTGCGTGATCGTCTGCGACGCGGCCAAGCACAACGCCATCACCATGCAGGCCGTCAGCGCCACAGGACAGCTCATGACCCAAAAAGGTGAGTCCGCCGCGCTGGGGCAGGCCTACCAAGGATAACCGTTTCATGTAGCGGGTCTCCCGCGCAAGACCCCATGGCATCTCGCTATGGGGTTTTTTGTTGGTGAACCGTGAAGGGAATCGATAAATGGAAACTGAAGACAACGTCATTGATGAACTCCTTCGAGAGATTTCCGGCCTGATCCATGAGTACCCGAAAGTGCTCGAACGGCGTGCAGCAGAGATCCTTGCCAGTGGGAAAGATCCGGATTTGGCGCACACACTCGTCAAGGCCGCTGACACCATGCGCGACAGTGGGAATCTCTATCTGACCTGGGCAAAGCATTACGCCTCCGTCGCATCAGGCAATACGGATGCAAGCTCGGATGAGGACGAGACAGAAGACTTTGATGTGTAGCAGAATCGTGCCACCGCCTATCACTATCTCTCGATAAAAAAAGGCTCGCTCCCGCCCTATCAGTTTATGCTAGAATGCGCTCGTTTCGGCTGGACCAGATTCCCCGGTAGCTCAGTTGGTAGAGCAGCCGGCTGTAGAACGTGGGTGACTCGTGGCGGAGCGCCGCACATACGCCGATCGTCGCAACTATCTCATCGCTGCCGTCAGCAAACGACGGAAGACAGTTCGCCACAGAGCCTTAACCTATAAAGGGGGGCGCTGCCAGAGATGTAGCTATGATCGATGTGCGGAAGCATTGGAGTTCCATCATCTCACTTCGGCCAAGAAGGATTTTGGTATCTCGAGTAATGGATACACCCGTAGCTGGGAAAAGATCCGAGCGGAGTTAGATAAGTGCGTGCTCCTCTGCGCAAACTGCCATAGAGAAGTTCACTCCTCACTGCAGCCTCCACGGGAAACCGTGGTTGAAACTTCGGGTGAATTCAGGGAAGCCTGCCCCGATTCCACAGCGAATCGGAAGGGGAATCCTGAGCGAAGCCTGCCGAAGGGTCAGCGTGTAGGCAGGACCGTGCAGAGACTAGAGGCTGCGGAACCCGTCCAATAATGCCTCATCAGCGCCCGACACCCTCCCCTGCATGTTCTGCAGGCGGGTGAAGAGATAGTCCAAGCCCAGTTGAAAAACTGGGGCACTTGTAACCGGCTGGTCGCAGGTTCGAGTCCTGCCCGGGGAGCCAATCCAGACGAAAAGGGGCACTTCACAGAGTGAAGTGCCCCTTTTCCTTTCTCCCACCACTGAGACATAGGCATCCTTCCGCCCATCCAGATATCGCCGGATCTCGCGGCCTATAGCAGAAATGCGAGGGAAGTTCTCCCGCCCCAACTTGTCGCGCCCTGGTGTTCCATACTGCAGCGCCATCGATTTTTTTGTATGATGATCTTTATGTCACTAAACGGGCGAGAATTTACACCGGCGGGCTTGTTCCGCAACCCACATCTCATGACCATTCTGCCGGGCTTTTGGCCTCGCAGAGGGCTACTTGATGGAGTACCGACCGAGTCCCGACTCTTCACCACCGAGCCTCATACCCAGTTACTCGGCTTCTGCCACTGGCAGCTAACCCGTACTGCGTGCCAGACCGTGGTAATTGTGCACGGACTTGAGGGATCCAGCGAGTCTCATTATATGCACGGTATCGCCGCGAAAGCCTATCGTGCGGGATTCAATGTCATCCGGATGAATCAAAGAACGTGCGGCGGGACTGAGCACCTGACCCCGACGCTCTATAACACCGGCCTGAGTCAGGACTACCGAGCCATCGTCCATGAATTGGCGCACAGGGATGGACTCACTCGCATCTGGCTTGCGGGCTATTCGATGGGAGGGAATCTCATCTTGAAAGCAGCCGGAGAAACAGGCTGTTCGGAAGCAGCGTTAGCAGGCGCGATCGCAGTCTGCCCGAATATCGACCCTCCGAAATGCGTCCAGGCCTTGGAGCGGCCGCGCAACTGGATTTACCACAGACATTTTCTCGTGGAACTCAAAGCGAGACTGCGGCGAAAAGCTGCGCTCTTCCCCGGCAAGTGGGATCTTAAGGATCTCGACCGCACTAACAGGATGAGCGAATTCGACCATCGCTATACGGCCCCGGACGGAGGATATGCCAGCGGAGCCGACTACTACAATCGCGTAGGAGCATGCCATGTCGTCGAATCCATCGCCATCCCCACGCTCATTATTACGGCGCAAGATGATCCCTTTATCCCCTACCCCATGTTTACGGTTCCGCCGATTCAGCGCAACTCTCGGATTCGAGTAATCGCGCCTCGCTACGGGGGGCATTGCGGATTCTTGCAGTGGGCAAGCAACGGAGAGGATCATTTCTGGGCAGAGAATCGGATTATGGATTTCTTGCAAGAGCGAAAGTAAAGAAGGTGCGCGCCGGCCAACCCGATCAGACTGTTTGAAGATGAGCCCGCACTTCCTGCACGTAGGTTTTGAATGGGTCAGGCATAGGGAATGGCGCCTGGCCACGCAATTGAAAGATCGACCAGTTGATCACGTATGAAGGAGAAAACCGTTCTTCCGGAGTGGGATCGTCTGGTGTATCCGGAGGCCCACATGCCAGCAAATGCCGAACAAGCTCGCCCCGCCCAAACGCTCTGGTGTTGCGTGGGGGGTGGTCCATCGCCAACGTAATCGCCTTGTCCGTAGTGAGCCGTGGGACCCGCCCTTCTTCCATCAAACCGTAGTAGAGTCCCTTGCCTTGATGGAGATTGTGATACTCCAGATCGAGACTCTTCAGAGCCGGGTCCGCCCACGCCATCTGCTCCGCCTCGCGAAAGGTTTCGAGCAGCCATAACTTCGAAGCCCAATCGACCCTGCCCACCAGCGTCTGGTAGTCCCCTCGGAGGTCGTGCAACACTGCTTCCCATTGATCGAGCACCCAATCGGTTTCGTCGTCCTGTCCACGATAGTGCGTGCGCGCCGCCGCAAGAAACCCTTCCTGTACGTCGATTGCGGACATCGTCTTTCCCGATTGCAGCCGAACGATCCATTGCCGGCTTTGATCCTGTGACAACTCCTGCATGGTTTCAACCGGTTCATGGAGATCGAGATCGAGCGGGACATGGCCTTCTTCTATCAGTTGAAGGACCAAGCCCGTCGTGCCCAACTTCAAGGCCGTCGCCACTTCTGCCATGTTTGAATCGCCCAATAACAAATGAATGCGCCGGTATTGATTCGGGTCGGCCAGCGGCTCATCTCTGGTATTGACGATCGCGCGGTTCTGCTGCACCCACTCAAAGAAATCGTTGACAATATAGTCAGCGCGCTGAGAGATCTGAAACGGGAGGAGAGCCTCCTGTCCGTACCGATGGCTCGCGCCTCGCGGCACAAGGAGTCGATCCATCTGAACCCATCCGTCCTGAGGACCAGCTGCGCCGATACGCCCGGCCCCGGTAAAGATCTGCCTGGTAACGAGGAAGGTCACAAAGGGTCCGAGGCCGCGCCTGGTAAAGGGAAAGCGCCGTGAAACGAGATAGTTCTCGTGCGACCCAAAGGTCGCGTCGGTCTCATGATCCACATTGTTCTTGATCAACGACACCGTATCGGCCAGATCGAGATCGTGAATCGCATCCTGCAACAACTGATCGCCGGCACGGTCTGCGGCCACCACGTCGCTGAGCGATTCACACTCCGGCGAGGCCCACTCCAGATGTCCCATATCGAGGTACATGCGCCCGGCGTTGGTAAGAAATCCTCCGTTGCCTGGCGGCTCATCGTGCCCCCGGTGGTGCAAATCGAGGACGCCGCGCCGTTGAACGTGAAAGAGATGGTCTCGAATCTTGTGGGCAAACCAGGTGGGGGAATGGTCAGGCCGGTCTTGATTCACCAAGAGTCCGTATTCGGTTTCAAGTCCGAAAATACGGTTCAACATCTCAATTCGCCACGACAGATTGAAGCGCCGGCGGCAGAAGGCGTGAAAGGTCTGCTTGCTTGAGTGGCCGATACTTGGAGGGGCCGGGGGCCTGACGCTCAAGGACCGCGCATTCGATGGTCCTTTCCCCGGCAAGGCCCCGCACATGTGCGATCAAGGTGTCCCTGCCTGGGATAGCAGCAGTCGAAGAGTCGGTTCCACTTGCCGATGGTGTAGCCTCAGCCTGTTGGTCCGCCTCATCCTGTTGCTGCGCTAGCGAACCGATCGCCCAGGCGCGCAAGGCCAGGTCCAACGCCTGCTGCAATGACAACGTGGCGGGCTGTTGTTCTTTGAGATAGGCCAGCATCTTCGTCTGAACAGCTGGGCCAGCTGCCAAGACCGCACGACCGGTCGGTTCCTCAAACGTCCCATCGTAGTTGATCGTCAACAGTGCGTCCCTCTCCGGCTTCTGCCCCAACTCGGCCACCAAGATCCGCACGATGAACGGCGCCTTATACACTTCCTCAAAGGCTTGCTTTATGACCGGGGCAATGCCGTATTTCACCAGCCTCGATCCCGTGACGTCAGACGGTGACCGGTTGAAACCTTCGACATGCGCCATTTCGAGGAGACTGAACCGAAGCTTTTCTAAATCCGTGGGATGCCCCATCCCGCCCAATGCCAGACGGTCGTAGATCTCATACAACTTCGGTGTCCCCTTGCTCACCGTCGTCAAGAGGATACCTTCATCATAGGTCAGCGCGACAACAGGGCTCCCCTGCTTGAACTGCTCGTCGAGATACTGCCGCCGATTGCCGACTGCTTCCACCCAACGATAAGGCTCTTCATACATAGCGCACCACCTGCGATTCATAGAGGGGTTTCAACGTCGCGTCCGGCGCCGTCTGCACACCGGCCCCGGTAATCAACTTGATCACAGGGTATAAACTGGCCTCCCGGTTAACCCCGCCGGTCGCCGAATCGAACTCTGCCGCACTCGTGAGCAATCGTAAGGCCTGCACCATCGCCTGTTCTTCCGGCAGCGCATTGAGTGGCTGTTCGCCCCACGTATTCAGATAGTGCAAGATTCCTCGGATCGTGGGGGAACCGGACCCGGATACGGCATACTCCACACCTTCAAACTCCGCCCCAAGAATATCGTAAAAGTAAATCTTGGCCGAGCCCTGCTCCAGATCGTAGCCTGCAAATACCGGAACTACCGCGCCAGTTCCGGCCAAGGCCGCAGGCACATTCTCCTTCAAAAGCTTGGAGACGGCGCGCAGCTTGCCGTCGAAACTCAATTCTTGCAATTGCGTTCTCCGGTAGTATTTGAAGGAGTGCTCCAGGACGCGCACCATTTCATAGGCAGTCGCCGGGACGCCGGCAATTGCCATCACACTGTGACGATCGATCTCCAACACCTTGTCCGTCCGATCGTACATCACCATGTTGCCGGCGGTCGCACGACGATCTCCCGCCACCAGTACACCGTCGCGATACTTGAAGGCCAGAATCGTAGTGGCATTCGTGAGCGCATGACCAGCCTCGGCCTGGCCTGAACCTCCCAATGTATAGCCTTGCTCTTTGAGTAGTTGATAGAAATCGCCTTGCATCCCCATCTCTTCACCACACCTTCCTGGTCCGCTCTTTATGTCTCTTCTAGGTGGGGCACCGATGTCAGGGCTCACTGCGCGCGTCCAACGAGGGCCGTGACCGTTCTCACCCACCCGCCCTCGTGGCGCCAAGACGCCACGTTTTCCCTATAGGCCGCGCGTTGCGCGAGCACAAGCCCTGATTCGGTGTCCCATCACTGTCCCGTTCGTTGCCGATACCGTTCGGCCTGTTTCGGATCGACCTTGCGCATGCGCTTGAGCAAATTGTCTTTGTCGGGCGACCCAGTTTCCGGCCGTTTGGGCCCACCGCCCTCATCGGACGGACTCGGAGCCTTCGGCATCGGACTGCCCGGCCCTTCACGGCGTTCAGGCATTGAGATGTGTTTCATGATCGAGACTCCTTCTCCCTGTTCCATACGTTCAAGGCATCTATTGGAGATGCCGCGCTCTCGAATATTTGCGCGCAGGCTTGCACCGCCTGCGGCTCGAAGAGGTCTCCCATTTCTAATGTTCGCGGAAGCAGTCCTCCGTTGAATTGAATACGTTCCCACTGCATGGACTTGATCTGATCCGGAAACCGTCTGATGCAGAGGCCCCGAATACCCGCTCTGGTATCAGACGGGCCGGCCAACAAGGCCGATTCGACATCCTGCTCCGTCGTCATCCGCCAGGCCTTCCCCTCGGCCTCAAACCCCAGGAAGAGCCCGCGATCAGGATTCACGTTATGGTACTCCAAATCCAAACTTGCCAGCCAGGGATCATCCCAGCCAATCCGCTCTTCCTGCATAAAGGTTTCCAACAGCCACAGCTTGGTGACCCAATCAAGCCGCCCGATGAGTTGCCGTCGATCGCTGGTGAGCAACCGTAGCGTGGAAGCCCATTCATGAAGGATCCAATCGGTCTCCTCGTCAGTACCGGCCAAATGTTTCTCAGCTGCGAGATAGTACTGTTCCTGAATATCGAGCCCCGTAATGGTGCTGCCGTTCTTTCGGCGAACCGCCGCCTTGAGATTTTGATCGCGAGACAGCTGCTTCACCGCCGTGACTGGATGCTCCAGTTCAACAACCGGGGCGGCAGCGCGCGCGATCAATTCCAGCGCCAACTGCGTCGTCCCGACCTTCAATGCCGTGGCGTACTCGCACATATTGGCATCGCCGATGATGAGATGGAGCCGCCGATACTTTTCCCGAACCGCATGAGGTTCGTCCCTCGTATTCAGAATCGGCCGGTTGTGCATCGTGTCGACGCTCAAATCCGTCTCCATGAAATCGGCTCGTTGGGACAACTGATAATGGCCCGGCACGAACCCGCTCTCTTGGCCTTCCACCCCAACTTTTCCAGCGCCGGCAATGATCTGTCTGCTGGCAAGGAATGGCAGTAGCCCCTCAGTCAACGAAGGAAAGGGAATCGATCGAGATAGGAGATAGTTATCGTGACAGCCATAACTGTGCCCGTGAAAATCCGTGTTGTTCTTGTAGAGCTGTATATGGGGCCCGCCGATCGAACGATTACGGCGCTCCGCAGCCCGTTGGACAATGCGCTCTCCGGCGCGGTCATGGGCCAGGATCGCTAAAAGCGTTCGGCATTCAGGCGTGGAATATTCAGGGTGCGTATGGTCGTTATAGAAACGCGCGCCGTTCGGAAGCGCGAGATCGCTCTTCATCTCGTGAAACGAAAACGGCCGATGCGCATCGACCTTGGCAAACTCGTCTTCCTCTTTGTCTTGCTGCAGGCCGGAGACCCTGAACCCGCGCGCATCCTCGTGCGGATCTTCACCGCCATAGTCCCACCGCCGCTCGAACGAGGCAGTCAGATGGGCTCGCACCAGTTCCATCGACTCCACAACCGGATCGACCGTCTCCTGGTCGTCCCTCGTAATCCCATATTCTGTTTCGATGCCAAAAAGTCGCATCGTCAAATTGCCATCAAGTCGAACGTCATCAAGTCGAAAATTACTGGTTTCAGACTTGATGACTTTACGACCTTGGACTTGAAGACCCTATATAATCTGATTCACTAATCGCTCTTCCGTTTGCCGCCCCCTTCGGAACGATGAGATTCCGACCACCTGTTCCGGGTGCTGATCGAGGAGCTTGAGCCATTCCTCTGCCGCATCGTCGGGTGGCAACATCTCGCCCTCCCGGAATTCCGAGTGGACCGAATTCATCAGATCGTCGAGGGTCATGCCGCCTTGCTCGCCCCCCCCGGCTGCAATAATACGATCGATCGCCTGCTCCTTCGCCCGTTGAACGATCGAAGCCAAGATCGCGCCACTGATCAGGTCGCTCCGATAAAGGACCTTACTCTGTCCGCTTCGGAGCCTGACCGACAGAAGCCGATTCTCATCGATGCGCGAGAAGACTGCGGAAAGCGCATGCTCGACAAGGTCGGCACAGGCCTGCTTCCGGTCTCCGCCGTGCTGATCAATCCATTGCCGGTCCAAAGGCAGATCATCCGTGAGATACACATTCAAAATCGCTGCCGCCGACTCACGATTCGGACGGCTTACTTTGATCTTGCGATCGATACGCCCTGGCCGCAGCACGGCCGGGTCGATCAAGTCCGGTCTGTTCGAAGCCAGAATGATCACCACATCGCGCAGAGACTCGATCCCGTCCATCTCGGAACAAAACATCGGCACCAGGGTACTAGAGATGTTGAATGAGCGAGAGGCCCGTCGCGTGCCAAGCACCGATTCTGCCTCGTCGATAAAAATAAAAGGCAACGCCCCCTCTTTCCGACGAGCGCGGGCCTGGGCAAATAGATCCCGAACCATCCGCTCCGATTCCCCCAACCACATATTCAGAATCTCCGGTCCCTTGATATGGAGGAAGGCCCCGCGAGTGACAGGCTGTTTATCCCCCTTCGCACCGGAGGCAGTCTGGTCCGACTCCCTCACCAGCTTCGAGAGGCTGGCGGCTGCCGCTTGTCCGATCAAGGTCTTTCCACAGCCGGGAGGGCCGTAGAGCAGGAAACCCTTCGGTTGAGTGAACTTGAACCGCTGAAACGTCTCCGCATGGAGCAGGGGATATTCGATGGCCTTCTGAATCGCTGCAATCGCTTCTGTCTGCCCGCCGATCTGCTCCCATGTGACAGTGGGAACCTCGTCCAGCAAGTGAGACTTGGCCTTTCGGTCTTCCAATTTTTCGATCGCCACATGGAGACTGGAATCGATTCGGACCTCATCGCCGGCCTTCAGGTCCACGCCGACGAGATCGCT
>DATIQH010000446.1:0-3940 GCA_035471155.1 Nitrospiraceae bacterium
GGGCCTCTCTCCAGATTCTTAGACGCTTCACCGGCGATAGCCGTACGACTTTTATCATGAAGCGGTGATGCTAGGCTCATATGGTCGTTTAGAGGCATCTTAATCTCTGAAGAGTCTCTTATTTTCTGCGCCTTTTCCAGAAATCACCCCGCCGGCGTTGCAAGGAGGATCTTGATGTCGGTCCACAGAGACTTTGTGCGGGAATGCCGGAGATCCAATCGCACCATCTCGTTGAAAGTCAATCAATTGCCCCCTGACACCTATCAAATCCCTGAGTAGGATAATCGATCGCTATTATACTGCACAGAGGGACCTCTTTAGTGATGACACTCCCCCGCTCTACAATTATAGGTATCCTCTACGTGCTTACAGTACCTCACTTGAGATGCGATAGGATCTCCTAGAATGAAGATGAGAACAATCCAACTTCCGAGGGGGTGAATTGGCCGAGAGGATAGAAGGAAAGCTATCAACTGGACGGGCAAGAACAAGGAATCGTCGGTTCATATGGAGAGCACGACGCACCGTGGGCCGTTTATGACAAGGCGGCGAGCGCTTCTTTCGCCTGGCGAGCATGTGGATTATTAGGGCTCAGTTTCAAAAACTTGGAGAGCGATTGTTTTGCCTCATCAGGGTTTTTGTTCGCATATTGTGCCATGCCATAATGGTAAAGGACAATGGGATCTTCCGGCAATCCACTGACGGCTTCTTTCAACATGCTCACGGACTTCACGTACATCTGTTTGTGATAATACACCCACCCCAGCGTATCCGCGATGTTGGGGTCCTGCGGCAAGGCCCGCCGTGCCCTTTCGGCTAAGGACAGGGCACGTTCCTTATCACCGGTGTGCTCAAGCAAGATCCAGGCAAGGTTATTGGCGGCGGGACCAAAGCCTGCGTTCACCCGGAGAGCCTCTTCGTATTTGGCCATAGCCCCGGGGTAGTCCTTTTGTTGTTCACGCAACATGCCTAAAATCATTAAGGCTGACAGCTGCTGAGGATTTTTCGCGACGATCGTTTCAAACTCTCTGATCGCCTCGCCTACTCTTCCCTGCTGGGCATAGAGTGCACCGAGATTGGCATAGGTTGACAGCAGCGTTCCGTCGAGCACTATCGCTTTCTTATACGTCGCTTCTGCTTCTGAGAAGTTCCGGGATTGCGCCAACACCCTTCCCAGAAGATCGAGGAACCTCGGATCTTGAGGGTTCATAGCAACTTGCCGCCCGACTCGCTCACGTGCTTGCGGCATCTTATTTTCAGATACTAGAATTGCCACAATCTGATCGAGAGGCTCGATGAGTTTCGGATTCTTTTCAAGTGCCTGCTCGAAGTGGACCATCGCGTCAGTAGGACGATGCTGCACCCGAGAGGCGACACCGAGACGAAGATGGACGATCGGATCGTCGGGCAGGCGCGCAAGCACTTGCGTCAGGAGTTCCTGCGCCCGCTTTGCGCCTCCGGCAAGAAGCTGGGCATCAGCGAGCGTCCTCAGAGCATACACATTCTGAGGATTAAGCTCTATCGCTGTATCTCCCTCTTTGATAGCTTCGCTTAATGAGCCTTGAGCCAGGTACGCCTGGGCCAAATTGGTATGGATATCACTTGAATCAGGAGACAGAGCTTGCGCCTCCTTCAGAGCAGAAATCGCTTCAGGTAATTTTTTCTGCCGTGCCAGCGCAATACCGTGATACTGATGGGCGATCGCTAACTTCGGCGCTTGCCGCACGACATCATGTAATAGTGATACGGCTTTCTCTGTGTCGCCCTGCTCAAGCGTCAAGCGCGCCTGCAGAGTCCGCCCTGCCAGATCCGTCGGGTTCTGCTTCATGAACGAATCGATCTCAGCAGCAGCCTCCTTCAGCCGGTTGGTCTCCAGATAAAACACGATCAAGGACTCCTGTGCCAAGTGAGACGAGAGATCAACTTGTCTGGCTCGTTGATACGACGTCTCCGCTTCCTTCAGTCGTCCCGTCGACCAATAGAACTGGGCAAGGGCGACATGTGCCCGCGCATCATTGGGCTGAACTTCCATCCACTGACGATACGACCCCTCCGCTTCGCTGATGCGGTGCTGTTTCTCACTGAGTCGCGCAAGCTTCATGTACAGCGGGCCACTGTTCCGATCCACCTCAAGCCCACGTCGGTATTCCTTTGCCGCTTCAGACTCTCTCCCCGCTGCGGCCAAGACATCTCCCAAGGCCATCCGCGTTTCAACAGACTGAGTATCTATTTGGAGCAGGTTGCGCAGGACAGCCTCCGCTTCAGGAAAGTTGCGATGCTGCGCATATATTCTGGCCAATTCCAGGTACGCGCCACGGCGTTGCGGATTGGCCTCAATCGCCTCGCGCAACTCGGCAATTCCCTCCTCAAGTCTCCCCTCCCGCACCAAGCTGATCCCGCGGATCATGTGCCCATCCGGATGTGTGGGCTCAGCTGCCAAGATCGCGTCGGCATGCAGTCGTGCTTTTTCAGGCTGCTTTGAAAGAAGATAGAGGTGTGCCAGTTGCAGGTGCGCATCAACCCGCGAACCCTTGAGCTTCACGACCTTCAGCAAGGCTTGATGGGCCTGTTGTAAGTCTTCGGGCTTCCCCTCACGCAGATACAGGAGCGCCAATTGATAATAGGCTTCTTCATCTTTAGGGTCGAGCTTCACCACTTCCTGATATGCGGTCAGCGCTTCATGAAATTGCTGCTTCTCGACGAGAGCTCGCGCCCGGTCGCGATGTTCCTTAACGGCTTGTTCGTTCGATGGAGATGAACAGCCTAGGAGAACGGTCCCCAGCAGGATAGCGACGAATGTACCACGAATTATGCGAGCCTCTGGCATGGTGCTTACCTCTTGAAGAGTATACAACATCCGCTATCCAGCGTCGTGCGAGAGCATCCGAGAGCAAAACAAATTTTGGGAACTAGTTTCGCTATAGACTCCTGGACATTCTGATCCTGAGACGTCATAGACCAGCCTCCTAACCCACGTCGGGGACCGATAGAGGTGACTGCGTATCAGCGCTAGTGCTGTATCCCGCGGAATGGGCTCCGTGCAACGTATGTGAATCATCCTTTGCCTTCTCTTCACCGGCCTGCCCATTTCGTCTCTTCACCCATCGGACACGGGCTAAGCGAGTTGACAGTCCGTGCCGATCCCAGACGTACCGGACCATCGTCGGCGTAACATCAATCCCCCCCGATTTCATGTACCTCGCAAGCCGAAGGTAGCTGATGGTCGGATGTGTGCGTGTATTCAACAAAATTCTCTCCTCTAGCGGAGCTGCTGTGCGATTAGGCATGTGTGGCTTACGCCGAACCTGCGGTGCCAAGCCCTCTTTGCCATATGTTTCATAGGCCTTCTTCATGGCATAAAACTGAGACCGACTCACCCCGGCCAGCTTACAGACCCGGGCCACGTTCTTGAATTCAGCGGCCATTGCCAAGATACCTAGTCTAGCTCGGATCAGTTGGTCATGGGTCGTCATCAGCGCACCTTCAAGGCTCTGAAAGCTAAAGGAAACACCTGACAGACTGTCCAAAGATCTCCAACTAAGCACTCTTCATTTACGGGGAGTTCCATACTTAACAAGCACCTGATCGAGAGCCGGGACTCGCTGATTCCGATCCCTCTCGTCTTCCTGGTTGCTTGAGATCCTTAGCGAGTGAGCAAGCGATTGAATCGCCCCAAGGATTCCCGGCTCACCTTGTGGCTGTGCTGCGCCAATTCGCGCAAGTAGTGGACCCAGGGGTATTTGGATTTCCTAAACCATGGCACCTCGATTTCACTTCCTCCATATTTTCTCTTGTATTCACCGCCGCCGCCCATATCGTACGCCCGAAGTCCCTTTTGCTTGCCGATTTTCATAGCGTGCCCGATCGCGGCGGGCGTGGCCAAGGCCTATGCCGACCTCATCACCATCTCCGGCTACGACGGCGGCACCGGCGCCTCGCC
>DATIQH010000447.1:0-1745 GCA_035471155.1 Nitrospiraceae bacterium
GCCTATATCAAAGATTTTCATGGACTCTTGTTCGACAAAGATCGGATAGAATTGTCTCGGCCGTGTACCTCTCACCGAACCAAGATCACTCCGGCGCAAGTACGGCCATCTCACTTCCGTCGCCCCGCCGCCCAGTTCCACCAGCGGGATTCCTGCTGAGCCGAGCAAGATGAAAAACGCGAACTCGTCAACGCGCGCAAATTCGCGAGGTCGATGCCTACCTTTTGGATTGATGGTAATGCTCACCATTTGCTGGATCGATCCCGCAAAAACGTCCTCCAGCAAGAGACCTAACCTCAAATACTCGTTTTCGTCGATCGTGACAATCAGCACTGATTCGTCGGATCGCAGCAGGCGCTTGGCCAACTTCAACCGTCTATTCATCATTGACAGCCACTTGCTGTGCCGATACTGATCGTTCTTATCCACGTAGTTGTTGTTATACTTCCAGTCGCGAGCCCCCGTGTTGTACGGCGGGTCGATGTAGATCACGTCCACCTTGCCCTCGTAGCCGTACAGGAGCAGTTGCAGGGCGTGGTAGTTGTCAGCGTTGATGAGGACGTGCCACGGCTTGCCGGGCGCTCGCTCGATGGCATCGGCTGGAACCAGGGCGGGATACATCGGCTCGCCGAACGCCTTGGCGACAACCAGGCTGTCGCGCAGGGCAACCTCCTCTGGGCCGCCGACATCCGGCACGATCTTGACCTTCTTCCCGTTGACCTGGGACCAAAGGATTCACTTAGCAGCGTGACCGCTCCGTTTGGCTGCAAAGCGGTATTCCCGATCAATGACGACGGAATGCACATGGAATGGGGGCTAACAGGGCCAGGCTTGAAGCGGGCCATTGAAGATGGGTTCGTCCGCGTTACCCCAGGCCGGAATAAACACCAAGCATTCACAATCTCGTATCTAACTGGGCCGCAAAGAAAGAAAATCAAATCCGGAGAACTTGTGGTGACCGGCACGCGCGAGGATGGGTCGAAAATTGTCGTGCTTCCAACGGGCAAATCCATTCGCTGGACAACCACTTGGCGAGACAAGGCCCATGATGCGGGTGCATATGGCACGAGTCTTTTGGGACAGTTTGTTCCAGGACGACGGTTTCCTTACCCAAAATCGCTCTATGCTGTCGAAGACTGCCTTCGCCTGTTTCTCAAAAAGAAGACCAATGCTGTGATCCTTGATTTCTTCGCCGGTTCAGGCACGACGGGCCATGCAGTAATGCGATTGAACAAGGATGGTGGCAGGCGCAGGTTCATTTTGGTTTCCAACAACGAGGTATCCAGCGAAGAGGAAAGTGTGCTTGCTGGAAGTGGTTTGGAGCCTGGGTCCAAGGAATGGGAGGCAGCAGGAATTTTTGAGACGATACTCTGGCCGAGGATAAAAGCGGCGGTAACTGGCAGAAGGCCAGACGGCGAAAAAGTTGAAGGTGACTACAAGTTCGGCGATGAATTTCCAATGAGTGACGGCTTCGAGGAAAATGTCGCCTATTTCAAGCTCGACTTTCTTGATCCCGGTGACGTGACGCGCGGTGAAAAGTTCGAGTCGATCGTGCCCATCGTGTGGATGCTGGCTGGCTGCCGCGGGGCTTGCGACACCTCCAAGGGAACGGTCAAGTGGTTCATGCCGAAGCACAATCCGTTCGCCGTCCTCCACGATGAAGATGCGATCGGAGATTTCGCCCGCAAGTTGGCGGAGCGGCCCGACATTGACCACGTTTTTCTCGTGACTGATTCGACAGAAGG
>DATIQH010000448.1:0-2563 GCA_035471155.1 Nitrospiraceae bacterium
GTGTTCGCCTTCGTCGTACGACAGTACGCGAAGTGAGGATGTGAGTCTGAGCAATTCGTTGTGCGCGAGGCAGAATTCCCATCGGCGGGGATGGTGATGTCGCAAGTAGTTGTCGATGATGAAGGTCTCGTAGATTAAAACCCCGTTCGGTTTCAGTGATGCGATGAGGGCGGGGAACAGCGCGCGATGAAGGTAGAAGAACACAACGATCACGTCATATTCCTGCTTCGGAAGCTCCGGTCGCTCGTCTGTTTTTCGTTCGAGGTCCACCGTTCGGACCGTGAGGTTGGGGAGATTCCGTTGTTTCGCCGTTGCCGCGAGCTGTGCCATGTCCTGCTCATCTCGGTCCAGCGCATCGACCTGAAACCCGTGCGAAGCCAGATAGAGCGCATTGCGTCCAGACCCGGCCGCAACGTCGAGCACGCGGCCTTTGGGCAAGCGATGAAGCTGAAGCTGCTGCGCTAAAAATAACGAGGGTGCTGGATCAGTCTGTTGGGGCTGCTGCGCCATGCGGCTCCGTTCCACCTTCACGCCGACCGATCCGGTCATTTGTGAGAGGGGAGGCGCCAGCTTTCTGAGCCAGAGTGAAACCTTCACGACCGGGAACTCCGTGAACAACATCGCAAGGACCTGCTCTGTCAATGTTTCCAGGAGTGCACAGTCCTGAGTCTCGCCCAACTCGACGATCCGCTCAGTCACCTGGGCATAGTCCACGGTCTTGTTGATCTGGTCTGCTGTTTCTGCGGCCGTTCCTTCACAGTCCAACTCTAAATCGATTGCCAATGGCTGCGGTCTCCGACGCTCCGCCGGCATGACCCCGCAACGCCCTTGAAATTCCAGCCGTTCAATTACCACACGATAGGCCATGCCGACATTCTCAAGGATTGGATTTCAGGCTGTCAACCTATCGTTAGCGGGGTACGCGAGGGGGAGAGATACAGTTAGCTCTCCATGGAATTATGACCAGGAGAAAAGGCACAGAAGCTTGAAAGGGGCACTAAGAAGGGTGGTGTTTGTTCGGCACTCGTAGGTGAGCCGCCATCGGCATATCCTAAGCCCGCGTTATTCAAACGGTTCGTCGTAGAATCGCGGAGAGGTGCGCAGCAATCGAGAGGAACAGGACTGCGCGACGAGTGAGTCCTATTCCTGCCCGCCGTACTATTTAAATGGTTGAAAACCGATCTTATTGTCGTCTCGGTCTTGCAAGCCTGTGAAGTACATAAGCACGGAGTCGAGCTTCTGCATCAGAATGGCCCGTTCGCACCAGAGGCCTTCGAGATAGGTCACGTCATTGGTCTGACTGTTACACGAAGCGACAAATCGTTTGAGCGCGTCTTGTGGAACCTTGAATTCCTGCAGATCGACGTCCAATGACTTCTCAAGTTTCTCGATCGCAGCGTTGAACTCATTGACCCACCGCTCTTCAATCTGTGGGCGCTCCGGAACGTTCGCCCGCATCGAGGTGATGGCCGCATAGGCTCTCAGAATCTGGTCGTCATTGTTCATGCTGGTTGCCATCACACCGCCTCCCAACTAGCAGGATGCTGAAAAAGTCGCTGTTCTCACTTGCCAGACTCCAGTGGGGCGACTCCTATCGCCCTTTAGAGTTTGCTACAGCTGGTGCTTAGCTTGCCTTCTTCACTTCCTCCTTCAATCTTTCGGCGATCCAAAGCTTGATAACCGATTGCCTCGTCACTCCAAGGCGGCTTGCCTGAGCATCCAGTGACTCGATGATCCAACTGGGAAAATCGACGTTCACGCGTCTCTGTTCATGCCCCGGACGGCGGGCGTTCGAAAGGGCAAGATGAGAAGTAATGTCCTTCTTCTCATCAAACATCTTTCCGAGATTCTTCGCTTTCATAGTACAGTTCCCTCTCTTCCTTTCTGGCTCTTCGTGCTGAAATCAACCGAATGCGTCCTTTCCGATAGGTAAAAAAGGCCGACCATAGCTTCCGGCCGAGGGCCGCAATGAGAACATACCGAGGCTCGTCTTCTGTTCTCGCTGGGATTTCGAGCCGGTCCTCGTCTTCCCACAGTTGTTGCGCCTCCACAAAATCAATTCCATGTTTTTCAAAATTGGCCTTGCTCTTCGAGATATCAAACTCGAAATTCATACGGTATAAAAATTATACCAACCGGAGCCCACTGTCAATCAGGCAAGGATACTTCAGGAGCAGAGGACCACACGGTTTTTCTAATCTCCTTTTCTCCCTCTTGGGGGGTGGCTGGTTGAATCCCCAACTGCGCGCAACTTTCTCACCCGCCCAACCCACTGGCACGCCGAGACGTGCCATTAGCCCGAGCGAGGGCCTTCCAATTCTTTCTACCTCTCTAAAGGGAGTGGCCGAGGCTGCCCTTTGTTGCGCGCATCGAACGTGCACAGGTTCACCGTGCACGTTCTGCGAGCAAGAAGGGCATCTGGCTACTCCCTGCCCCGCTTGACTGCCCTTTCCCCCCGCTCCTCCGCGAATTTGGGCAGCTCCCGGATCTGATCGCATAGATCGAAGCCCGAAACCCCTTCTGCCAGCATGAGATCGAGGATGATGAGATCGACATGACTGGC
>DATIQH010000449.1:0-4926 GCA_035471155.1 Nitrospiraceae bacterium
GCAATGACTGAACTGCTGCTGTCGGTTTCTTTTTCATGCGTCCTACTCCAAATATAAGGAGGCTTATCGTTTCGGGCGCCATGATAAACACAGCTCCCCTGCTTGTACAAGGGCATTTATTGATCGACGCTCTGGTGTGCAAGAGCAATTTTCTCATCGCTAAAAAGAAGAGGCCCGCCGGAGCGGGCCTCTGTTCGGACCAGATGCTGGTGGCTGTCGATTACGCAACCTTGACTTCGATTGCTTTCGGCTTCGCCTTCTCAGACTTGGGCAGTTGGAGATTCAGGACTCCGTCCTTGAATTCTGCCTTCACCTTTTCCTCATCAACCAGATCGGGCAATGTGAAGCTTCTGACGAAGCTCCCATAGGAACGCTCTACCCGATGATATTTTTTACCGGTCTCTTCCTTCTCCTGCTTCCGGTGACCCTGGATCGTGAGAACGCCGTCTTCCAGTGTCACCTTCACATCTTCTTTCTTCACATCAGGAATCTCTGCCTTGATCTGGTATGCCCCATCTGTTTCGCTGACGTCCACGGATGGCACCCAGTCGGCAACGACCATGGTCTCCTTGCCATTTGTCCGAGGCAGAGCGGGACGGTTAAACATCCGATTCAACCGATCCGACATATCTTCCAATTCACGAAACGGATCCCACCGTACGAGTGTCATGCTAGACCTCCTTCTTGTTCGTATTCACTGTTTTAGAATATCTACTCGCAGCGCGCGCCGATTGCTCTGTACGAATGAACAGATAACTCGCGCTGTCGCGGAGTCAAGAGGGCCAGACGATTAACAAACGGCACGGTAACGCTTACAGTCTAGGACATGAGGAGGGCACTCGCGGAGGATGCTCAAAAAAGGCCGTCCAGCGAGGGTACGCCTCCGGTTTCGATTCGCCTGCGGCCTCAGGGTACGTTGAGGATTTCGATGAACCTAGAACGCCGCTTGGCAAAGACGCGTCTTGGCGCGACAGGGTTGGGCGGGTGAGGACGTGGGTTTTTTCAGCATCCTGGGATTATCGTTGCTCGATGGACACGTAAGGTCGGCCATGTTCACCGGAGTAGATTTGGTCGGGACGGAACAGTTTGTTCTCGCGAAGCTGTTCAAGCCAGTGGGCCAACCACCCCGACACCCGCGCCATTGCGAACACCGGTGTGAACAGATCGGTCTCGATGCCCATCTTGTCGTAGACGATCCCGGAGTAGAAATCGACGTTGGGATATATTCCTTTCCCCTTCAGCAATTCTTCCGCGATCCGCTCGACTTCCAAGGCAACCTCATAAAATGGTGACGTGCTATTTTCTTTGAAGAGTCGCTCGCACAAACCTTGGAGGATTGTCGCACGGGGGTCTTTAACCTTGTATACCCGGTGACCGAAACCCATCAGTTTCTTTTTGGCACGAATTTGTTCTTCAAGGTACGATCGAGCCTTCTTTGGTTCACCAATCTCCTTGAGCATCTGCACAACTTCCTCGTTGGCGCCCCCGTGCAACGGGCCCTTCAGTGCCCCGATCGAAGACGCGACAACCGTATAAGGATCGGCCAGCGTCGATGCCGTAACCATGCCTGTGAACGTTGAGGCGTTCATCGTGTGCTCGGCATGGAGAATCAGGCAGTCATCAAAAATATTGCCCCACAAGGGAAGAGGCTCTGTCTCAGTCAGCATGTAGAGAAAGTTTTCTGAGAATCCGAGATCATCCCGCGGTGGAATGTACTCGTTCCCATATCGTAGACGCGCCCAGGCCGCGACGATCGTGGGCAGTTTGGCAACGAGACGGACGGCGGACCAATAGTTATTCTCGACGTCCTGAACATTCCGGCCTGGATAAAACATGCCCAACGCGGCGACCGCAGCCTGCAAGGCGTCCATGGGATGCCCCGACTCCGGAAGACATTTCAACAAATCGACAATCTTGAACTTGATTCGGCGGTGATGGACGATATCCTCGTTCCATCGCACGAACTGCGCTTGCGTTGGCAGGTGTCCAAACAGCAACAGATAGGCAGTTTCAAGATAGGACGATCGCAGGCAAAGTTCTTCGACGCGGATGCCGCGATACTCCAGGACTCCGCGCTGTCCATCCACATCGCTGATGGCAGATTTGGCTGCGGGAACCCCGGCGAGCCCCGGCATAAAATCATGTGGCATGATCGTGCTCCTTCACCTGAGTGACTGGATAGACGACACGTGGGAGCAGTCTATCACGTTCGAAGCGGCAGGATCTTGAATTGACTTCTATTCGGTTGGCATACTTAAGTTGTCGACCGTTCACGATCAGAGAAAGCCTCATGTCCCTCCTGTTCATATTGTTCAGTTTGATGATGATGGGGACAGCCTCCTCGGCCCAGGCCGATGGCGAGATACTTGCTTTTGCCGTTGTGAGCGAGTTGCCAAAAGATAGGGCGCGGATAACGGCGAAGGTTTCGTTGAATGACATCGTGTCAGACATGAAGTTGCTCGCGTCGGAAACGATCCTGAATAATCTGATTTGGAAAAAGCTCGAAATCTGCCATGCTATGAAGATGGAAGGATACAAGGTCGCGGAAGGATTTCAGATCGTCTCGGTGCATGTCATCGACGCCGGCATGCTGCCGATGTCCTTGCAGTCGTTTGCAGGCGATTGCTTGATTAAGAAAGCGATTGAGATCGCGCCGCTGGTGGACTAGTCCGGATGGGTTAACGGGTTGCGGCAGAACTAGTGTGGTACGGTGGAAATTCACTGGGCCCACGACTAAGACAACAATATGGAAACATCGCGCAGGATGCTCAAAAAGGCCAGACTTCTCACCCGCCCACCCTGGCACGCCGAGGCGCGCCTTTTCCCAAGCAAGGCCGCAGCCGATGAAAGCACCGGAAGCGTAGACTCCGGGCTACGTTGAGGATGCTTTCGAGGTGAGAACGACGCTGGCGGACTTTTTCAACATCCTGCTAGGTGCGCCGGCATTCTGGACAAAGGGTGGGTTCTTCTGCTGCCTCGCATTCTTCGGCAGTCAAAGGAAAGAGTTGTTCGCACTGTCGGCAAGGCCGGATTTCAAAGTAGGCGATTCCCTTGTCGTCGATGTCAGTGGGTAAGAGCAATTCCAGCGGATCATACCCGATCGCAACGCCATCGGAGAATTTGACGATGGCCAATCGTTCGTTAAAGACCTCGAAGGTTGCTTCCTGCCCTTTGCGAGCTAATATATGCCCGAGAACGAACAGCGGTTGTCCTTTACGTTTAGTGCGGAGGTCCCGCAAGGTATGTTGGGTGTCCGTCGCGCAAGAAAACCGACCGGTGGAACTGGTTCCGAAAATTGGGGTTGGCATCATGGCATTCATGCTGCTGAAGATGGCCCCATGTATCACATGGGTAAAAATGGCGTCAAGGCAGACGAGCCGACGAGACAAGGAGTTCAAACATGGCTGAGATAACGATTTACCAGAAACCGACCTGTAGCACATGCCGCCAGGCGGTGCAGTTGTTACAAGAGAGCGGCAAGCCCTTTAAGGCCCTCAATTACTATGAGAAACCCTTCACAAAGGCGCAGCTCAAAAATCTCTTAAAGAAAGCGGGACTTTCGCCGAAGGACATACTGAGAACTAAAGAGGATATCTATAAGGAGCTTGGGTTAGCGAAAAAAAATCTTTCAGACGACGAATGGCTCGATGTGCTAGTGGCTCATCCGGACCTTATTCAGAGACCGATTGTCGAAAAAGGCGAGAAGGTCATTTTGGCCAGACCGGCGGAATCTGTGAAGGAGCTGCTGTAATAATAGCGGAGGTTCTATGTTCCGTATTCTCCACTGGCGACAATTCGCCCTGTTTCGGGTTGGGATCGCCGCACGGGAATCGCTGTCTCCAGTCCGCGTTTTACGACATTCCCTCCCAAGCCCTTGGCCTCATAGAGGCCGCGATAGGCCGACTTGATCACCAGGGACAGCGTCGCGCTGTCGTCCAATTGTTCCCCCACGCCGATGCTCAGAGTGATCGGGAGCGCTCGGTCGCGTGCTCCCGCCTCCTTAGCCCCTCGCCGTTTTTCCCAGACTCGATCCCGTCCTCGAAGGAACAGAGCAATGGCTTCGACCGATTTTCGGACGATGTCCAGCGCACCCATGGTTTCTGTGACAGACTTTCCAGGGAAAAGCACCGTGAACTCTTCTCCGGTTGTACGGAAGATCTGCCCTTCAACGCACGAAGCCTGAATTCTTGGCGCCGCCAGTTTCAGAATCTGCTCGCTGACAGATTTTCCGTGGACATTGGCGTACTGAGTGAGCTGATCGATGCCGATGACTGCGACTGAGTACCGTTTCCCGAGTTGTCCGACGGCTTCGTCATAAGCCAGCCGGCCTGGAATACCGGTGAGTTCGTCGCGATAGGTTCGTTGATAAAAAGATTGAAGTAAGGTCACGAAGAGAATCAGTCCCGCTGTCATGAAGAAGCTGGTCGGTTGCCACCCATAGCGGCTCGTGTGGTAGGCCACAAAAATGGCGCACAGAGCCCAAATGGCTCCTCCCTCCAGTGGGTCACGATGCAGAGTGAATCGTATGACATGCAGCAGCAATGCGATTGCAAACGCACAGAGCGCCGGCTGGGGAATCGGCGTCCACTCTACGTACCGCGATGGGATGTACTCCCTTGTGAATGAAGAGGCCAAGACATGCTGATCCGGCAGGCAGAGCCAAAGCAACAGAAAGGGTTGGACCAATACGAGCACCACCCGCGTTACGCCGCGAAACGTCGAAAGGGAATCTTCCTTGAGAATAGAGAATGCCAACAGATTGAGAGGGACGAGAAAGGCAGTGATCGCGACAATCGTCCGACGTACGGACTCCTGATCCCCACCGACGTTAGGAAGTAACACCAACGCCTGATCAGCGAGCGCGAGCATGACTAGGGAAAGGATCATGCGGCTACTGGCAAAGTACCAGCCAAAGATCAGTCCCAA
>DATIQH010000450.1:0-5445 GCA_035471155.1 Nitrospiraceae bacterium
AGTTGCTCAAAATTATATAAGACCCCTTTGGGGTCCGCGGAAAGCCAGTGGGCCGGGAGGGGCGGGCTCTGAAACGCTCAGAAAGGCAGCAGGGCCACTTTCCAGCGGGGAGAGCTCAACTTGCATTGCGGGACCGCAATATGCCATCGGGCTCGGGGGACCCTCCAGGCTAATCCCCGGGGCTCCACCGGGTTGGGGATATCTGCGTCCATGACCGGACTTAAACCGAGCTCCAGAGTCAAAAGCAGATGCTTGGGTACCTCGCCGCAGACCGGAGCGCACAACCCTGCACGGAAGAAGATCTCCATATGCTCTTGACGATCGCCAGCCACGTGGCCGCGGCCATCGACAACGCCAGAGCCTATTCTCACCTCGAAGAACTCACGCAGCACCTTGAACAGCGCATTGCGGAACGCACGCAGGAATTGTCCACCGCGAATGAGCGTCTCCAGGAACACGATCGGCAGCGGTCGTTGTTTCTCTCGGTCGCGTCGCATGAATTGCGCACCCCTATGACCGTGATTCGCAGCTTTGCGGACAATATGCGGGACGGCATTGCAGGGCCGGTGAGTGAACAACAATTGACCTACCTCACCCGTATCGGGCATAACCTGAGCCGGCTCACGAGAATCGTCAATCAATTACTCGACTGGTCGCATCTTGACAGTAAAAAAGATCAGCTCTGCCTCGCGCCGGTCTGCGTCGAAACCATCGCCCTCGTAGTCGCCGACAGTTTGCGCGCGGTCGCGGCTGAAAAAGCGATCGCTCTCGATGTCGTGCATGCAGAAGGACTTCCGGCGGTCCAGGGAGACTGCGATAAACTGGAGCAGATTCTCTGGAATCTCATCGGCAATGCGATCAAGTTTACGCCGCCAGGCGGACGCATCACCGTCGATTTCCAGATGACTCCCGAAGGGTTTATTCAAACCGCTATTGCTGATACCGGCTGCGGGATTGACCCGCGTCACATGGACAAGCTCTTCCAGGAGTTCTCCAAAGTGCCGTCTGCCACCCCCACCGCTCAGGGGGCTCAACTTGGGCTGTTCATTACCAAAAGGCTGGTGATGATGCACCGAGGAACCATCTGGGTGGAGAGCACGCCAGGAGTCGGCACGCGGTTTTATTTCACCCTGCCTATCGTTTCCTCGCGAGAAGACTCCTCGCAACGCACCCCGGCAGTAGAACGCGCAAGCGATTGAGAGGAGTATATTTTCCTATGTGTATGATCTACAATTTCGAAACGACGGGTACCTAGGCTGACGGTGTTCAGGAGAAGCGCATGCGTGATCGCATAAGCGTTCAGCCTGAACATCTAAATACCTGATCTCCTGAGCAGACACCATGCGCGCCAAAATCCTCATTGTCGACGACGACCGCGATATTCTTCTCGGACTCGAGAATCGCATTGCCTGGATGGGGCACGAGCCTATCACAGCCGACAACGGCAAGGATGCGCTGCGCCTGATCGAACAAGGAGAATTTGACCTCGCACTCCTGGATTTGGAACTGCCGGTTCTCTCAGGTCTGGAGATCCTGGAACGAGTGAGAGGCCCCGCACACAGCGAGCGGCAAACTGTCAAGGATGCCGGCGCGTCATACGCCACACCGCTCATCATCATCCTGACCGCATTCGGCACCATCGAACGCGCTGTGCAGGCCATGCAGCTTGGCGCCTTTGATTTCCTGACGAAACCGTTCAACGCCGACCACCTGACCGTCGTGATCAACAAAGCCCTGGGCACCGTGGCACTACATCGTCAGGTCGACGTCCTCCGTCAGGAAATCGACCATCGATACGATCACCTCGTGGGAACCAACGCCAAGATGGCCGCGCAACTCACAATCGCCAAACAAGCGGCGCAATCCGACGTGACCGTCCTCCTGCTCGGTGAAACCGGCACAGGGAAAGAGGTAGTAGCCCGCGCGATCCATCGTTGGAGTCCGCGCCGCTCGAAACCCTTTATCGCAATCAATTGTGCAGCTTTGCCGGAGCATCTGCTCGAGAACGAGCTGTTCGGTCATGAAAAAGGCTCCTTCACGGGGGCGATCAAACGGGAACCAGGCAAGATCGAAATGGCGGAAGGGGGAACAGTATTTCTTGATGAAATCGGGGATATGCCGCTTCCACTCCAAACACGCCTGCTGCGAGTCATCCAGGATCAAACCTTCTATCGTGTGGGCGGAACCCAGCCGGTTCACATAAATGTGCGTTTCGTCGCGGCCACGAATAAAGACATACGACGCGCGATCCATCAGGGAGTATTTCGTGAAGATTTATACTACCGGCTCGCAGTGATCACTGTGACACTCCCGCCCCTGCGTGAACGGATGGACGATGTCCCTGCGCTCGCCAGACATTTCCTCGACCGTGCGGTCAAAGCGGGGGTTCATCGCTCCTGCGCCCTGAGCGACAATGCCGCACGGGCATTACAACAGTATCAATGGCCGGGCAACATCCGCGAACTTGAAAATGTGCTCATGCGCGCGGTTATCTTGTGTCCAGACGACACCCTCGAACCCTCCTACCTTCATCTGGCAAATTCACCGTTCTCCTCGACTGCCGAAACTGAAACTGGATCCCCTTCCCTTCACTACCATGAGAGCATGAACGCCTACAGCCGAAAGATTATCGAAGAAGCATTGCGCAGAAATGGATGGAACCAAACGAAAGCAGCCGAAGAGCTCGGCCTTCAACGGACCTACCTCACAAAACTGCTCCGTCAGAAAGACATCGTCGGCAGACCACCGAATGAAATCAGTCATGAGTCTTGAGTTCCGAGTGCTGAGTTTTGGGTTCCCGCTCGGAACTCAGCACTTCTCCCTCAGCCCTTCTGGCCAACTCATTCCACATTTCTCATTCAGAATTAGGCAACCAGAACCCGGAACTCCTAACTCAAAACTCCCTCCTGTCCCCGATGACCCTCAACTGACCGGGGGTCAACCACCAACGGAGCCGACCGTGACCTGGCTTGGCCGGAGCCGGCAGATCGATCAGACAGGCCCCGGCTTTCTTCAAGGGGAATGATGTAGTCGCTCGTCCGGACAGAAGGACACTTGCAGTCATGCCCAGCTGCGGTTCATGACCGATGCAGAGCACGCAGGACTCCGGTGGAAGATCGTGCAGAATCGACAAGAGCTGACTGGGAGGCGCATCCGGCAAAAGCGCATCGACGATCTGTACCGCCGAACGGACGCGCAACGAGCTGTGCGCGATCATCGCCGTCTTGACCGCCCGCTTCAAGGGACTCGACAAGACATGAGTCGGTCGCACATCGAGCCGGCTCAACCCAACCGCCACTTGCGCCACGCGCTTTGCTCCACGCTCGGTCAGAGGACGATCCACGTCTGATCCTTCCCAGTCATCCCGCTCCACCGCAATGCCATGCCGCAAAAATACACAATCCATCGTGTCCCTTACATTATGTTTGTACGATTACGATGACCTATAACACACTGGCACTTATGCCATGGGATGAGCCCTGCTCCCGGCAAACGCAGCCGACAAATGCCAATTTCTGTCTCAAACCTGACATTTACTTGGTGAATTGCCAAGCACCATGGAGCGGCACTCCTTGGGCAGCCGCACAAAACCCAAACAAATCAACAGATCGACAGGTAAGAACCTCGAACAGTGTCTCTTGGTACGTTGATTGCTGATGGGCACGAGCGAAGAAGTTCACTGTAACTAACCATATGGAGGTCCCGATGTCTAAGAATTTTGCTCTGCTCTCAATCGGCGCTGCGCTATTATTCTCACCGATTCTTCTCGGGACAGGCCATGCCTTTCAGATCGATTTGAAGAAACAGGCGATGATGAAAACAATGACACACACACAAATCGCGCAAGTATCGAAACCGTCCACGCCTTGCCAGGGAAGAGATGCGGCGGCATGTAAGATGTATAGCCAGCGCGAATCAATGGCTCGCTAATGAGCATGCGCATCTCTCATCAAGTGGGCAGGGGCGACGGGCATCCGATGGGCTGTAAGCGGTCTGGAGAAACAGGTCTATCCGGGCCGGTTGATCTGCCTGATCGTTGTGCGGTGTCAGGGCACAACCTCTGACAACGCACAACGAGAACCGCACAGCCGAAACGCTTTAACGGGAGACGCTTCACTCCCCCCTAGTTCTTATAAAAATCGAAAAATACCGACACCGAGAGAATATGATTCATGCGATCGTTCCTGTCTGCCCAGGGAATCGGTGCAGCGAACGGCATCAGAGAAGATGCGACGATCGCAATGGTGAGATAGAGCGCCGGGAGGAATCTCTTCGCCGATTGGATGATCGAATAACGAGAAGCAATCTGCATATTCATAATCGAAATACTCCAAGGCCATTCGTTGCGAAAACATGCAGGCCTTATCCCTTATCCCGCACCGGCAATCCGACAGTAAGAAAACGCGCGTCGATCGCGTTGAGCATGTGCCGCCGCAACTCATCCCGAAAAGGTCTGAGGCTCTCATCATGAAGGTAGCGATCGACTGTGCGAGGCAGCCGCCGCCGCCAAGCCTTGGCAGCCTGTCGTATATCGTCTGCTGCAGTCCCTCCCTGAACGAGAATGGCATGAACTTCATGCTCAAAAAAACCTACATGGACTTCTTCATCTTTCAATATCGAGGTCAGATCTGGCCGCAAGGAAACCAATAACCTGGCAAACTCTAATCCCAACGCTTCATATCCATAGAGGTGCACTGCGAGGACCCTCCATTGGCTGGGCATACGAGGCAGCGTCGTCTTGCCGTGCGAATTCACTCCCAGCAGCCGCTCAAACTGCTTGAGATGCTGCGCTTCTTCTTCCTCATGACGACGCAAAAACTGCAACACCACGCGTGGAACGTTCTGCGCCTGCGCAGAGCGCACCGCCCACAAGGCCATGGCCTCCGCTTTCAGGAATTGCTCAAGGATCGCTCGCTCACAAGAAGAAGGAAGGGGATGAGTCATGGGCCCAGTCTACCGGAACGACGGAATGGAACCAACATGTGACCAGCAGGATGCCTGACTTAAACGAGCCGGGCAGGAAACGCATGCCAGGAAGCGTGAATCGACGATTAACTATTACCGGTTAACGTCTTTGGCTGCGCGTCAGACAAATCTCGCGCGCCTGAAATAATACAGGCTAGACACTCTCCAAATCTTTCCTGTATCCTAGCCCGCATTATTCATGAAGGTTCGTCGCGAAAGCGTGCAGACGCGAAGCGAGACGGGCACTCGGAGCCGTGAAGTCCTGAGGCATATTCGTGTAGTATGTCGAAGGGCTGAACGTCGAGATTGCCCGTCGCAGCCGCGTATCCCCGCTTGCAGCAGAAGCTTCATGAATAATGCGGGCTAGGTCTCTCTGCCGCTCGACGCCGAAACTCGTTCCATTCAGAGCTTCGCTCGAATGGAACTTCAAACATCGGCATCGCCAGCCTGCGGCTGGCCGCATCTGATTGACGAGTGTGG
>DATIQH010000451.1:0-3683 GCA_035471155.1 Nitrospiraceae bacterium
CCACATCTTCGGCATCTCACCGAGTGGGTCTGGAAGCGCCGCCACCTCGCGCAGGCCTGCCGCCATCTCGCCGACCCTCTTGTCCGTAAGACGCAGTCGATCGGCCATCGCCTTCTTCTCCGGCGCAGTCCCGAAGGCCGCCAGATCGAGCTCATTCGCGGACAGCAGCGCATCTGTCTGCTCTTCCAACGCCTCTGCCATCGCAAGAAGAGCCTGATTCTTCACCGAAGTCGATAGCGTAGCCATCCGGCCTGCGGCCCCTTTGGCTCGCGCGACCAATTCGGCGACATATTCTGGAATCGGCATGGACGCAACCGCTTCTACGCCCACTGATTCGATAGGTTCGACCGACACTTCCGTCTGATTATTTGGATTAGGCAACATATGCACTCTCACCTCATATATTGGAATAGGATACAGCGGGAGTTTCAATACGGTCAAGGCGGCTATTGCAGAATAGGCAGGACAGCCAGACAGACCAACTGGGCCAGACAACGGCATTCCTATACGGGCTAGATCACTTTTCTGAAGTATTCGATCGTACGAGAGAGCGCATCCTCGAGCTGCACTTGAGGCTCCCATTTCAGAAGCGTGCGTGCCCGACTAATATCGGGCCGTCTGACTTTGGGATCGTCAGCCGGAAGCGGATGGTGAGTGATCTGGCTCGACGAACCGGTGAGTTCCAGGACTAATTTCGCGATCTCCAAGACGGTCAACTCATGTGGATTCCCGATATTCACGGGATCATGCATGCTGGATTCGTCGATGTCCTTCTGTTGCGTGACGAGAAACTTGCGATCCGTCCGTTGTTCCACCGTCTTATCTGAATCCAGTAACAATAACCCGGTGATACCGCGGACCAGGTCATCCACGTAGCAGAAACTCCTGGTCTGAGATCCATCGCCAAACACACTCAACGGCTTCCCCTGAAGCGCCTGAACGATAAAGGTTGACACGACACGTCCGTCCTTCGGCCGCATGCGTGGCCCGAAGGTATTGAAGATGCGCACGATCCTGGTATCGACCGCATGATAGCGATGGTAGGCCATCGTGAGGGCTTCTGCAAAACGCTTGGCCTCGTCGTACACACCACGGGGGCTGAGGGGGTTAACGTTGCCCCAATAGGATTCAGGCTGAGGGTTTACCAGCGGGTCCCCATAGACTTCAGACGTGCTGGCTAAGAGAAACCTCGCGCCCTTCGCCTTGGCGAGTCCGAGAACTTTGTGCGTACCCAGGGCACCAACCTTCAATGTGGCAATAGGAAATTCAAGATAGTCTTGCGGGCTCGCAGGTGAGGCAAAATGCATGACGGCATCCAGTGGGCCGTCAACATGCACATAGTCGCACACATTGTATTTGACAAAGTAAAATCGCTCGTGACCGAGCAGATGGGCGACGTTCTCAACCCGTCCGGTGAGAAGGTTGTCCATGCAGATCACGGAATGTCCGGCCTGCAGCAACACATCGGAAAGATGACTTCCGAGAAACCCGGCTCCGCCTGTAATGAGAATACGCATACAACGACTCTTCTTTTACTCTACTCTCGTCGCAAATGCCATGCAATTTACCAGAATCGAGAGGAAAGTCTGGAACGGGTTATGGATTCATGGTCGGCTGCGCCTGAGGGGGTTGGGCAACCGGAGTGCTTCCGTCAGGAGCGATCGGCGATCCCGGTATCGACGGCGCCACGGCACCAGGCACAGCCCCTTGCGGCACGAGTGAAGCCGATGAGGGATTTGGGTGTTGAAAAACCCAATCACGATAGGTGGCGCGTCCTACGAAATGCCGGACTGCAAGGGGAAAGTCTTTCTGTCGAAATGGCTTTGCACGGCTCTTACTTCGAACCCCCATGATGCCGCCGGTGGGCGCCCGAAGATACTCCCATTCCCCATACCCCATCGGGTCAAGATAGACCTTGCGCAAGAAGGGTTTGGGTAATCTTGTGAGGTCTGCCAGTGTCTGGGGATAAACCTCTCCCGGCATCACACGGCCCGCCTTGATCGTCGCGGAATATAATGCGAGGGCATTCTGAATCTCGATTCCTTTGGCTAAAAGGTCTGCCTCACGTTCCCGTTGCACGATGGTCTTCCATTGCTTCGCCGCAGCCGTCGTGGCAATCCCGATAAGAACGATTGCAAACATGAGCATGAGGTAGGTCACCCCTCGCTCATTCATGACACGTTGCCGGTGGCTGATAACCATTGCGCTGTTACGGCTGTACAGGAGCTTCCTCGGAGAGCAAAACCGTATATTCCACTCGCGCCTGACGATCTTGCAACGTCACACTCTCTTGCGTAATCGCTTTCACCACAACATGATCTTCTACAGTTTCTCCCATCCTGACGACATGGACGTCATCATTCTTCGTGAGCACAGCCAGCTCACCCTTCTTCCGCCACTGCTCCTCCATGCGCACGAACCCGAGATAATGAAATTGGGCCAACCCGTCAAGGGCCGCTTGTTGGTGCTGTGCCTGCTCCAACCCCGCATCGAACTCCGACTGGTTTGCGCGGGCAACTTTTGTGTCATCAGCGCGGGGCGGGGCGAAGATATTGCGCGGCGGCGTGAAGGTCATCTCCCGTTGAGTCCGCGCTGCCGCGAGGAGATCCAGCTGCACGCGCAACCCATCGACGACTCCACGGGGTGCCCTCGACGTGGAACCTGGGCCACTCACATTCGTCAACGGCACACGCACGGGCTCTGCCACGGTCATCCATTCCCAGACAAGAATCCCCACCCAAAGCAGGCCTAGCGCGACCAATGCCGCTATTTTTTTTTGATTCGTCGCGATCATGTCTACGCACTACTGAACTGTGGGTTTACTAGGCTCGCCTCGAAGGTATGTGGCGATCTTGATGTTGAAGGTCAATGCCCGATCTTGCTGAGCGTCTGAGCGCACAAGCTCCAAGTCCTCGATATATACCAATTCTTCAGCCGTCTCCAGGTCATAGAGAAACCGGCGAAGATCCTCGTAACGACCGGTCATTGTGCCCTCAAGGATACCCTTACTCGTATTGGCCACCGGCGTGGGCTCAGTCTTGTAGGACAGCGCAGGGAGAGTCACACCGTCACGCTTCGCCTCCTCAGTAATGCCCAACGCTAAGGGAGCAAAGTCGCGTTCAACCGGCAAAACCGACCACACTTGCGCGAGATCCTTCCGCGCCTTTTGGGCCTCCTTATGGTGCCTGAATTCTTGACGGGCTTGATTCAACTGCAACTCTAATTTCACCCGGCCCTGCTCCGCCCCATCAACCCCAACGGTGCGGACCGCCCACAAGATACTGGCCAACAGCAACACGAAGGCGAGCCATGGGATCAAGGTCCCGTAGGGTTTTCGCAACTGTTGGAGAATGAAATCCATCATTTGGTTCTACCCGATCGCGAATAAACTATTTGCATGCTAGAGCTTCGATGGGCAGCACGAGTGGAACAACAGGGGAACACTCCCGCAGGATGCTCAAAAAGTCCGTCCAGCAAGGCCGCAGCGAGCGAAGAGGCGAGGCGTACGCTTCGGTACGTTGAGCCTCTGAGCGATGCGAGAACGCCGCTGGCGGACTTTTTCAGCATCCTGCTAATAGCCTGTCCGGATCAACAGGTGGTTGGTTCTGAGCCAATTCTCTCGGATACACGATTGCGCATAGAGCGCAAAATGAGCGGGAGAGTCAGTAACCGGCTGGAGTAGG
>DATIQH010000452.1:0-5455 GCA_035471155.1 Nitrospiraceae bacterium
AGATAGGCGAAGACCGAATAGTACCCCCCTTGGTTGCTGATCACCGCCGCAATGAACTCAGCCGGGTAGTGGGCTCGCAGGTAGGCCGACTTGAAACTCACCTGAGCATAGCTGGCGCTGTGCGGTTTGCAGAAGCTGTAGCCGGCGAAACTCATAATCATGGCCCAGATGGTGTCAATTATGTGTCGTGGTACCCCACGCGCTAAGGCCCCTACATAAAATTGTTGTCGATAATCCCGGAGCTGTCGTGCCTTGTGCTTCTTGCTGAGGACCTTGCGGAGTTGGTCACCGTCCTCGACAGAGAACCCTCCGAGTGCCACGGCGACCTTCATCACGTCTTCCTGGTACACCATGATCCCATGCGTCTCAACAAGGACCTCATCGAGGAGGGGATGCAGCGACCGGTAACGTTGACCGTGTGCTCGTCTCACAAACTCGTCTGCAAAGACGTTGGCTGCCGGCCGGATGATCGAGGAGACGACAACCAAGTACTCGAATACATCCGCCTGGGCTCGTCTGGCCGACGGCATGCCGGCCCAGAGCTTTCTCAGCAACAACCGTGTGGCCGGGGATTCGATGTAAAAGCATCCCATCGTGTCGCCTTGCCGGATCCGCTCATTCGTGGTGGGATCGCTGATGGGATTCCAGGTCGCATAGTCGATCGTTCGATCCGTGTTCACTTTAATCGAGGCCAGTGCATCACGGATCACCGCGAGCGACCGATTGCCGAGCAGATCGATCTTGACCAGTCCGGCATCTTCCGTTTGATCTTTCTCCCACTGGATCACCGGCAAGCCGGAGGCAGAGATCTCCACTGGCACATAGCGGCGAATCTCATCGGGGACGAGCACGACGCCTCCAGGGTGGAGACCGAGATTCCTGAAATGTCCCTGGAGCTGCACAGACCAGCACAGAATCTCCGGCCACGGGGCCCTGAGGTGGAGGGCTTGGCAGACCTGATTCGCCCAGGTCTGCACGGTCTTTCCAGGTGTCACATCCACAAAGTCGGCTCGCCGTTCAAGTAAGGTGAGCCCCTTGGCGATCTCTCCGGCAGGGATGCCATACACCTTTGCGATCTCTCGCAGAGCCGCACGAGTCGCGAGGGTGTTCTGGTTGGCGACCATCGCGGCCTTACGGTGCCCGTGGTGCGCGAAGACCCATTCGAGAATCTTCGGGCGTTCATCCCACGGAAAGTCAATGTCGATATCAGGGGGGTCATGACGGCCGGGGTTAAGGAACCGCTCGAAGAGCAAATTGTGCCGAATGGGATCCACATGGGTGATTCCCAGGCAATACGACACAATAGACGCGGCGGCCGAACCCCGGCCACATGTGCGAGGCGCTTGGCGGACAATCTCGTCGACGACAAGAAAATAGTCGGCATAGCCTTTGTCTCGGATGACGGCCAGCTCGCGCTCGACCCGCTGCGTGACTACAGGTGTGAGGGTGTTGTACCGCCAAATCGCCCCGTCATAGGTCTTCTTCTGCAACGTCTCAAAGGCAGAGTCGGCCGAGAGCTGCCGAAACGAGGGGAAGATCGTTTCTTTGAAGTCCCAGTCGGTTGTGCAGACGTCTGCAATCCGCCGGCTGTTCGTGAGGGCCTCCGGGATGTGTGGAAAGTAGCGGGCGAGAACCGCTTCTGACATGAGCCAGTGTGCTGGCGAGCAGCACTGGTCCATACGAAGCCGAGAAAGGGTGGTGTTCTCCGCGATCGCACGTAAAAGCCGATGGACCTGATAGTCATGGGGTTGGAGAAAGTGCGCTCGGGTCGTGGCCACCGGCGGGAGGCCGACACGTTGACTGAAGGTCGCCAGCTCCCGGATTTCAGATCCAGGGGTCAGTTCGACATATAAATCCGCAGTTGAACTTTGCTGCCATGCCGCCAGAGCCACACGATCGTCGGACAGGATCACCACGCCGTCGCGATGTTGTGCCACTGTGTCTACGAAATCGAAGGCTTTGTCGCAATGACGAGCGGACAGGATCCGACATAGGTTGGCATAGCCACTCGGGGTCTTGGAGAGGAGCACAGCTCGGTGAACATCATGGACGAGCTCAGCACCGAGGATGGGTTTGAGCCCGGCGTCCCGTGCGACATCTAGAAACCGGATCGCGCCGTACAGTCCGTTCGTGTCGGTGAGGGCCAGTGTGTCCTGACCTTGTGCTCGTACAGCCTGACAGAGCGTCTCCAGTGTTGGGACTCCCTGCATTGGGGAATAGGAGGAATGGGTATGTAAGTGAACAAAGGCAGAGGCCACTCAATGACTCCTCCCATACCGAATGGCCTGTTCCCCGAATCGCGTGTGAAGTTTGTCCAGTGCCACAGCCAGACTCTTCGCCCGTTCATGTTTCCGTTGTGAGTCGACTGGCCGTTCATCGAAGAGCGAGGCTTGTTCGGCGTAGGCAGATAAGCCGGAAATGCTCAGCGTCATCAGCCGGAGACGGACTCGACGGCGGAAGCACCGCTGGAAGAGCGCGTAGAGGTGCGAGGACAGGTCCACCTCCCAACACGTCTCTTGTATCAGCCGTTCCTGCTTGGTTACCTCGACCTGATCGCTGTAACGGATCGTGAGAGAAAGACTTCTGCACACACGTCGTTGACTCCGCAGCCTGCGACACAGCCGTTGCAAGACATCGAGCAGTTTGCCCCACAACACAGGATCATCCACCTCATCCGGCTCCATGATGACGGTCTCTTCAAGACTCGGCTGAATGGCGGGATGGAGCACAGGAGCATGATCGATCCCTTGTGCCCAGCGGGAGAGCTGACCCGCATAGTCACCGATAGCGATTGCGAGTGCATCGAGTGGACTCTCCGCCACGTCTCCCAAGGTGAGGAGATTCAAATCATCAAGCCGATCAAGGACCTTTCGCATACACGGTCGGTGCAGTCCTGGCAGAGTTCTGACCGAGAGCGGCGACATGAAGACTTCCTCAGACCCATGCCGGACATTGTAAAGTTCAGACGGCTCTATCAAAGTCGCTGCTGTCTGCGCCACAAGCTTGTTGCTTCCGACTCCTGCCACACCATCGAGGTTGTGGAGCTTCAAGATGTCTTGCTGTACTTGAGCCGCCACATCACACGCCGCCCCGAATAGCTTCGTGGTCCCTGTCAGATCCATCACGAACGAGCCAGCTTGAAAGGACTCCCAGACAGGTGCGTAGCGTGTGACTACGCCGAGGATGGATTGGTTCGCACTCTGGACTCGATTTGGATTCGGGGAGAGAACGTGCAGTGAGGGGCACACCCGCTTGGCCTGCTCGATGGGCATTCCCATGTACAGACCATCCTGCATGGCTTCGAGAGAAACTTCACGAAGTAGCGCACGGAACGTGTTCAATGGGGCGATCGCAATCGGTCGAGTACGGAGGGTAGGATCATTCAGACGAGCGAGCGCCACTTCAAATGAGGGAATAGCCAAGCATGCAATCTGACGATCCATGATGCGGACTCAAGCAGTTCGATGTAGCACCTATTTCCCAAGATGACGAATCACGCCCACCACGATGCCCTCGATATGGAAGGCATCGGTCTCCTTCACCAGAATCGGCTTCAGGGTGTCATTCGCGGGATGTAGCTCAACTGCTCCAGCCTTGCGGTAGTAAGTCTTGATCGTCGCATCGCCATTTACCAGGGCAATGACGGTCTGGCCGTTCCTGGCCGTGCTCTGCTTCTGGACCACCACGACATCGCCAGAGAGAATCCCATCATCTCGCATGGAACTCCCCTTCACACGCAAGGCGAAGGTATCGCCTCGACCCATCATGCTTTTGGGGACTTCGACTCGTTCGGTCTGCGGAATGGGTTCGATGGGTTCACCAGCGGCGACGATACCGGCCATTGAAATGTGGGCTGTCGCCAAATGTTGCAGCGCCACTTCTGCCATGCCGGGGATGCGGCGGGTCCCGTCTTCGTAACGAATAATCGAACGGCGCGTCGTTCTTAACCGTTCAGCGAGTTGGTCTTGCGTAAGGTGGAGAAATTGGCGGGCCTGACGAAACTCGGCAGGTTTCATAGGTGACCAATGGTCACATATAGATAAATAGACTGTCAAGGGGGAGGGTGAGCGCCAAATACCACCATTTTGCCCAAATCGCTCCTTGCACCCCCTTCGCATCCCTCCCATCATGCGCCTCCTGTTGGCGGCCCTATACCTTCACACTTCGGTCTTCCTGCCAATTCCACCGTCTCCAGTCTCATTTGATGGCATCTCGGATTGTCCGACTCTCCGAAACATGAGCGCCCCTACCTCGACGGAACTAACCCTTCCGAGTCTTCCCCTCACATGTCCTATTGGGTAGCCTTTGAACGGGAAACACACGACCAGGAATAGGGAGGCCTCACATGAAGAATACTATTTGGACCACGCAGGCTGTCTGCTTACTGGGTCTACTGGGATTGTCCGGATGCGCGAGCACGACACCACCTCCTCTCGCCCCCACTCGACTCGGCGCCAGTCAGGACCAGGCAACGGTTCAAGCCTTACAGAAACGACTTCAGGAGCGGGAGCGAACCATTGCCAAACAGAACTACCGGATTGAAGTTATGGCCAGTCAATTGGATACCCTGAAGCGAATCGACCAGGACACTCAGGGGCAGCGGCAGCCTATGCGTAACTCTATGAACGGAGCGCAGTAGCCCCTGTTAAGCGAGCCGACGTAGTTCTATTTTCCGACGAAGAACGCAGGCTACCATGCGGGGAGGCACAACATGGAATGCAGACGATGCCAGAGCTTGATGGTGGAACACGACTTTTTTGACCTCGGGGGGACCCAGGGCTTCATGTGGATGAAAGGCTGGCGGTGCATGATCTGTGGTCATGCGAAGGATCCCGTAAGCGAGGCCAACCAGCGCTTGCACGAAGCGACCGAGCACCTATACCGACGGGTTGCAGCAGTGAGACACGGCCGTACCGGCAGGACGAAGAGAGGCGTCTGTTACAATGGCGACCATTCTAATCATCGATGATGAGGAGCCCATCCGTGCCCTGCTTCGCACCACGCTCGAAACGGCAGGGCATGCCGTGATGGAAGCGCCTAACGGACGCACCGGACTTGACCTCTACCGCCACAGGCCGGCGGACTTGGTGATCACAGATATTGCCATGCCTGAGCTGAATGGACTGGACATGCTCCTGGAACTGACGCGTGAATTCCTCCATGCCAAGGTGATCGCGATCTCAGGCGTAGGCGGGGAAGAGAATGTCTTGGATGCCGCGAAACTTCTTGGGGCGCGGCGGACCTTTCACAAGCCTTTTAGTATGACGAAGTTGCTGGATGCGGTGCGATATGAATTGGACCACTAGAGCCCATCCCTCTTCCTCAATCCCAGGAAGCGTACTTCTGAGGTACTTCCTTTAGGTCTGGTGCTGACTAGCGCCTGCGCTATCCTGTGTGCATGAGCGACGAGTCCCACGGCCTGTACCAAGGAGGAGGATCATGACCTGTTCACGCT
>DATIQH010000453.1:0-4833 GCA_035471155.1 Nitrospiraceae bacterium
AGGCTCAGTTGAACGTTATTGCAAGCGGAGGTGTCGAAGATCAGGAGGTTAGCGCGCAATGGAAAAGCAAAGTAACTGAATTATTTCCGATTTTGCTCCCTTCGACATCGTCTGAGCCGGCAGTGCTCGCACCGGACTATCTGATGCCGAGTCTTGACGCTGAGGTCCTATCGTATTTCATTCCGGAAGCCAGTGAGTATCTGCAGACCATGGAGTCGCTTCTCCATCGCCTACAGGAGGACGATCGTGATGAGGAAGCGATCTATCGGCTCTATTGTATGGCACATACGCTCAAAGGATCTGCGCACACGATCGGATTTAAAGCGGTCTGCGATGTAGCCAGTCCGGTCGAAAATTGTATGATCGCGATTCGTGAGGGACAGATTTCCCCTTCACCGGATGTGCTGGGCGGCATTGGTCGCGCGGTCGAGGTCATTCGGTTGCTGGTGCGCCGAGATGTCGGCACGATTGCCCAGTTGCAGCATGAGATGCCGGACGTGACCCACACGCTTGAGCAGATCCGTAACGGAGAACAGCTGGCGGTTTCGACTCAGGCGGCGGCTCCTCTCGTTCCGGCAGTTCACGTTATGACGGCTGTGATGGAGGATTCCGGTGCATCCCACGACTCGAAGGAGGAATCGGAAGATGTTGCCGCAAGCGCGTTGACGGACGAGTATCTGTTGCCGCCTCTCGATGCCGAAGTGCTGTCCTATTTTGCTCCAGAAGCCCAAGAATATTTAGAATCGCTCGAAGCCCAATTGCTTCGCCTCGAAAAAGAAGACCACAATAAAGAAGTGATCGACCAACTCTTCAGGACGGCTCATACGCTCAAGGGGTCTGCGTATACCGTGGGATTCCAGTCGGTCGGTGATCTGACGCACTATGTCGAAGATTTCATGGGAGCCGTGCGTGAGGGCCGCGTCAAGATACTTCCCGGGCACACGGATATGCTGTTGCGATCGGTCGATGTGGTCCGCCTGTTGATGCGACGAGACCCGACGTCACTGGGGATGCTACGCCAGCGATTTGCCGCCACGATGCAAGAACTCAAACAACTTGATCAGCCAGCGGCGAGTTCGGTGGCGACGTCTGTTTCAGGCATCGAGCGTGCCGTTGCGTCCGTGGATCAAGAGTCACGCGATCGTGACGAAATCGAGCCGGCCAATGCGGCGGAAGGCAAAACTCCTGATAGTAAAGCGGTAGAAGATCGAGAAGTCATCCGCGTGAGCCGCGATCGATTGGAGCGGTTGTTGAATCTGGTCGGTGAGCTCGTGATCGGTCGAGGGCGGCTCGAACAACGGCTGCATATGTTGGAGCAACTCTCGCAACAAGTATTGGCATATAAAGGACGGTTGGTGGAATCGGTCCACTCGTTCGAAGAGAAACATACGTTTACACTGCCGACCGCCTCCTCCGATTCAGCAGCGGCTCCGGCCCAAGGATTTGCCGGGCTCAGTGATTTCGGCAGCCTTGAATTCGACAAGTACGACGACTTCAATATTTTAGCGCGCCGGATCAGCGAAGTCACAGCAGATATTTCAGAGTCGATGACGCAGTTGAGCGGATCGATTCGCCGTTCCCATGAAGACATGAGTCATTTAGCGCAACTGACCCTTGGTATGCGGGATGAAATCGCTCGGGCCCGTATGGTGCCGATCGGTACGCCGTTCACACGGTTCCGTCGCGCTACACGTGAGATGGCGCGCGCGACGGGGAAAGAAGTGACGTTGGTCACGTCCGGTGAGCATACCGACGTCGATACGGGTGTCGTGGAGCGGCTGGTCGATCCGTTGATTCACCTCGTGCGCAATGCGGTCTACCACGGGATTGAGCCGGCAGCTATTCGTGTGACGAAGGGGAAGCCGGCGGCCGGTTCGATTTATCTTCACGCGGCGCATCGCGGCAATGCGGTGTTGATCGAAGTCGAAGACGATGGCGCGGGGCTCGACGTCGAAAAGATTCGCGCCAAAGCGATTGAGCGAGGGTTGATCCGTCCTGAGGTGGCCCGTTCGTTGCCCGAATCCGAAGTCATCAAGTTTATTTTCATGCCGGGGTTCTCCACGGCCGACCAGATCGGCGATCAGGCGGGGCGAGGGGTCGGCATGGATGTGGTCAAGCGTGTCATTGAAAGCATGAACGGCCACATCGATGTCGAATCCATTCGAGGCGTGGGGACAAAGTTCACCCTGAGTCTCCCGCTCACGCTCTTGATCGCCACGGCTCTGATGGTCCGGGCAGGGAGTGAATGCTACGCCATCCCGTTGCCTGCGGTGCGCGAAGTCACCATGCTGACTCCTGGCACGCTTCAACGGATGGGTGAACGGTCGATGTTGCATATCGGCGACGAGGCGATTGAAGTGCAGCCGCTCCAGCAGATCCTCAACCGGGGCGCAGTGGCAGTGGAAATCGGGAAACCTGTTGTCATCGTGCGAACGGCTTCAGGAATGATTGGCATCGTGGTCGATGAATTGCTCGGTCGTCAGGAAATCGTCATTAAGCCCTTGGGATCGTTGAAATCCTTGAATCGTTCCAGTTTCGGTGGCGCAACCATCGATCCTGAAGGACGGGTCGTTCTTGTGCTGGATCCTGTCCGACTCATGGCGCGAGAGGCGCAAGCCGGTACGGCAACGGAATTGGCGTCCAACGCACTGGCATCGGCGGACTCGCTGGTTCCATACGCCGAGATTCCTGAGCCGAAAGCAGCGGAGCGGTTGCTTCTCTTGATCGACGACTCTCTGAGCATCCGAAAGTTTGTGGGACGAATGTTGGAGTCGGCTGGATATGATGTCCATACTGCGGTTGATGGAGAAGAAGGTCTTCGCATGGCGTCCGCGCAAAACTATCGACTGATCATTACCGATCTTGAGATGCCGAAGCTCAATGGCTTTGAAGTGATTCAGGGACTGCGCAGCCGGGAGCAAACGCAGCGGACACCGGTCATTGTGATGACGACGCGCGCCGGCGACAAACACCGACAAATGGCGCTCAATATCGGAGCGAGTTCCTATATCGCCAAACCGGTCGAAGAGCGGGCCTTGATACAAGAAATCGAGCGCTGGATCGGCAAAGAAGCCGCTGTGCGCCAATGAGCATGCATCGCGTCAGATTTTTGAGTGAGGACCTGCAGTAAACAGTCGAACATGATGAATCGATTATGAGCTTGCGAGGCCGTCAAAATTCGACGAACATGCTGGTGGAGACAGCCAGCTTCCTGGTTATCCGTCTAGGACTCACCTATTTGGCTCTGCCTGCAACCGGGGTTCGTGGAGTTCTCACGCAAGAAGAGGCTGGCCATGAACGGACCGTGACTGCGGCGGGGAGCGTGTATCGACCAGTAGATCTTGCCCAACAGCTTTCGATCGTTGCCGATCTGTCCGGTATCGAGATGAGAACGGTGTTGTACTCGGCCGGAGGCTTCCTGGGTGCGATTTGTGTTGAACAAGTGGTCGGTTTGATCGATGTAGAACGTAATGAATGTCTTCCGTTGCCGCCACAGTTTCGAAGCGATGAACGAAACTGGTTTGGAGGGATGATGCTATACCAGGATCAGTTGGTGTTGATCCTTAATCCTTCATGGGTGCTGGGAGAGTTGTCCAGCGCAGAGCCTGCGCCTCTTGAGCAGACAGAACAGCTGGTGAAGATAACCTCAGCGGCGGTTGGTGAATCGTGCTGAGGGCTACTCGTGGACAACAGCGGGTTCAGGGCACGAAACGGTTGTGGAATGTGATGGTGTTTTCCATCGGTGGAATGAAGCTGGCAGCACGGACCGAAGATGTGGGAGGGGTGTCTCCCTGGACTCAGACTATTCCGGTGCCGAGTCGGACACCATTCGTGCAGGCCATGCTGAAGCGCGACAATCTTGCCATGCCGGTCTACGATTTGGCAGCCAGATTGAGTCGCAAACAGATCGGAAGTCCGCTCTTGTGCCTGGTGATTCGTCATCTCGACGGGCCGATGGCCATCTGCATCGACGCGGACATGCCGTCTCTCGAAACTGTGGATGCGGCGGTGATACATCCAAATAGCAGCAGAGATATCGAATCGCTTGGTTCAGTTACGATCGGCGAACACGATGTGACTATTGTGGCATTGCAGAGGCTGGGACGGTCGATGCAGGATACTATCACACGGTAAGGATTCTGAAGGAAGGTATTTAATATGACAAAAGTTCTGATTGCCGACGATAGCATCGCGGTCAGGAAAGTCGCCGAGCGGTTGCTGACTGAGGCTGGATTTGGGGTCACGCTTGTTGCGAACGGCGAGGAAGCATTGGCGTATTTGGCCAAAGAGACTCCTGACTTGGTCGTGTCTGACGTCATCATGCCGGATAAAAGCGGCTATGAGGTGTGCGCCTTCGTGCGTGCGCAGAGGTCGCTGGCGAACACGCCGGTGCTCCTAATCTCCGGCATTGTGAACGATGAAGTGACGAAGCAGGCGGAATTCTGTCACGCCGACGGAGTGCTGAAAAAACCGTTCCAAGGCACCTCTCTCAAGGATCGGGTGTTGGAATTGTTGGCCAAGCGATCAAGCGCTGCCGCGCCTGCCGTGAAGAGTGTCGAGAAAGTTGCTGAGCCTATTGAGCTGACCCCAAGCGCGCATGCGCGCGATGAAGAAAAGGAAATTTATCGAAAGGCCGCTGCGCGCGTGAAGCCTCTGGAGGAAGAACTGCTGGTCGAACGAGATCGAGCGATACGCAGCGCTCAGCGGGTGATCCAACTCGAAGGACAGTTGGGCAATGTCAAGGAGCTTGAGTCGATGCTGGCAAGGGAGCGAGAGCAGGTTGTTCAGTTGAAGACGCAGCTCGGAGAGGCGGGCGCTGTTGCCGCACAGGTG
>DATIQH010000454.1:0-3017 GCA_035471155.1 Nitrospiraceae bacterium
GGTGATCGAGATTTCACGCGACCTGGCGTCCACGCTGGACCTGGATACCCTGCTGGATGGCATTGTCCGCGCCGCAGCGGATATTACCCGTGCAGAAGCTGCGTCCATCCTGCTTTATGATGATACCGCCCGCCAGCTCTACTTTCAGGTAGCGACGAATATCGATGAACCCACCATGCGCGGCCTGGTTGTCCCACTCGAGAAAAGCCTGGCAGGCTGGATTGTGACCAACCGCAAGTCTGTGCGGATCGATGATGCCCATCAGGATGAACGTCATTTTGCCGAGGTGGAGCAAACCATCGGGTTTTCCACAAGATCGCTGCTCGGCATCCCGCACGTATGTGTTCTTCTGCCCATGAATCACAGCAATACTCCACCGGCATCGTGAGAAAACTTTCACGCCATGGACGGAAGCTGTCCCGATTCCGCTTCAACTAGGGATCGTCCAGGGTTGTTAGCACAAGCATACGTATGGTCGTTAAAGCCAAACTGGGGATCAGGCAGTAAGTCTGTCGACCCCCAGCGCGTTTCTAGCGGCGTCCTGAAAAATCTTCCGACGCTTTATCTCCCGGTATGCGTGCGGCCTTCGGCGGCGCGTTCTCGACCGGCGCATTTTTGTGCAGTGTCCTATCGGTCGCTTCGCCCTGAGCCTGCTGCTTGATGGGCAATCGGCTGGTGGCGCTGGCGGTTCCTTCCAACAAGACATCGGCCACGAGCGCGTCCTTGGTCGAAGAGACTTGTCCGGCTTCCTGGTGTCCGATCAACATATCCATGGCCAAACCTCCAGACTGATGCTGGCCGCTCAACGCGCTCTTCATGCCTCCGATCCGCTGTCCCAAATCAATTGTGGCGGCATGCCGCAAGCGCGGCTGTAATTCGGCATCCACCATTTGCCAGTACCCTCCCTTCATTTGATCCAGCGCCATCTTTGTTTCATTGGCCATCTGGAGATCCGGGATCGTGATCACATTGCCTCCCTGCTCAAGCTGCGGCGTGCCCCAATAGTAGAGGGTGCCGCTCAGGCCTCCGCTCGTCTCCACGGAGAGGAGCGACCGGCCGTTGACGTCGGAGGCGACCGCGCGTTCGATCGTCAGCGAGTTGCCGAACGTCGTGGGCAGCTTCGCCTCCTGATGGAACAGTTTGTCTTGGAGTTGTTGATTGAGCACGGCATAGGGCACCGGCACACTGAGGAGAATCTTATATGGCTGCCCTTCCTGCACCGCAACCGCCGTGTTGTCCATATGCACCTTCAGCGGTAATGTTGTTGCCGGCTTTTGGCACGGTGTTTGGTACAATGCTACCGGCGTTTGTCGGGCGACTCCCATGATCGTCGTCTGTTGTACCGGCCCCTTGAGCGAACCAATGGTGAATTCCTGCGCTTTTCCGTACAGACAGAGCTGGCTGTTCGCCTGCCCGACGGCCATAGGCTCCTGTAATCTGTCCCAGACGAGCTGAATCGGAATGGAGTGGCCGGCTCTCTCGAGGGATTGGCTGATTTGCTGAGTGATCGCCTCCTGCGCGAACAGCTCGGCCAACTCATCTTTTATGTCGACATTGAACATGTTGCACTTGCTGTCGCTCTCCGGTTTCAAATTAATGGTGGTACGTGAATCGATCATCGTGACGAGAAGTGCCTGATCCTGCTCGCGCAGCATGAGCCGGCCTGTTCCCTCAAGCACAGGAAAGAGTGGATCGAGCCGGCAGGCGCGTGTCGCGGTGGATTCTATCTCTCCCCTATAGAATGCCTGGTACTTAACCAATCCATCCTGGATGTGTACTTGTGGTTCGCCTTCTCGGACAAACCGCCAGCGGTAGTTGTTCGCGAGTGGGTGCCCTTCCTCGGTGAACCCCTTGGGCACCGCCGCTTGAATGGTCCGTTGCACCGGGGTGAGATCGGTCATGAGAGTTACCGGCAACATCGACTCGTGGGCCTGCGCTTGTTTTCCACTGGCACTGAGCGGTGCGATCGTCGGCGGGGTCTTGCCTAATTGAGGTGGTGGCTGCGGCATCTTATCGGTCGCGGGAATAGTATGGCTGCAACCTGCCAGAATCAGGACCGGCATTAGCAGCATGAGCGGGATAGTTCTGATAAAACGTCTCATAGGGCACCTCCTGCGCTTCAGAGTTATGATTGCGGCAACAGACAATGCAGTTGTTCCTTCTCTTGCCCGTGCGTCACCCCGGCGATGGTCCTCAACCATCGGTTGGAGTGAGGTAGTGTCGTTATCACTCATAGTAATGTACAGAAATATCAGGAAGACCTGGGAATGTACCTAGCAGGAGGCCAAAATTATACGATGTCGAACATCGCACTCCATCGTATATTTGTACTCGTCATAGAACTAGAGCATTAACCCTTGGGAGATTCGGATTGGGACTCCAGAAAACGTTCAAAGTCCTCCTTCGTGACTGAACCATCAATGACCATTGATTCACCTGCTGTATCTGCTAGCGGAGCATCCGATCCTCGTTGGGCAGCCCATGTAAATAATTTCGTCAGATTTTCCCATGTCATCTCCATCGCGCACTCCTACGGTGTTATTTCACTCTTGAGTTGTGACCATCGTTCTTCCTGAATGAGGTTAAAGGAGTTAACGACTCGAATCATATTTTGCTCCTCTTCCTAGCTTGAACAGCTAGGAGTACCCCTTGGCATTGTGGTCTAGAAATGCCACCTTCCGGAACATAGCTCCACGGGTTGGTTCATTCCGATGTAGGCTTGGATTCGGCCAAAACAAAGACGGTCAATCGGTGAGCTCGCACCATCGCACGGGCTTAGAGGTTAGTTGGTAGTACCATATCCCGCGTTCGAAAAGAGTCAAGCGTCCAAGGAGTGGTCAACGAGTGGCAAGAGGTCACGTTCCTCTGTCATGAAGAGTGCCCGGACCGACTGCATCATGTCCTGAAAAAACTCGTCCATGGCCTGATCGTCGTCTCCTTCGTATTGTTGCAATTCGAGGATCATGATTTTGACCTTTTCATGCTCCAATTCGGCATCCTCGACCAGCTTTCTGCCC
>DATIQH010000455.1:0-2230 GCA_035471155.1 Nitrospiraceae bacterium
TCAAGGGCAAGATCGCGATGTTCTGCAACGTCGAGAAAGACGCGGTGATCACGGCCAAGGATGTCGAAACGATTTATGAAGTGCCGATCGTATTCAGGAAGGAAGGGCTGGATGAGCTGATTGTGCGCCTGCTTCAGCTCAAGACCGGTCCGCCGAACCTGCGTGAATGGGATGCGATGGTTCAGAAGATCAAGTATCCCAAGCATGAAATTTCAGTTGCGCTGGTCGGCAAATACGCGGGGTTGAAGGAATGTTACAAGAGTCTCTCGGAATCGCTCGTCCATGGCGGGATCGATCATGAAACGCGGGTGAACATCCAGTGGATCGAATCGGAGGAGATTGAGCGGCAAGGAACCGAGCGTATCCTGCGGGAGGTCGATGGCATTTTGGTTCCCGGAGGGTTCGGTACGCGCGGGATCGAAGGGAAAATTGCCGCGATTCGCTACGCCAGGGAGCACCAGATTCCGTTCCTCGGTTTGTGCCTGGGTATGCAGTGCGCGACAATCGAGTTTGCAAGGAATGTGGCCGGGCTGGCGGGCGCCAATAGCGCGGAGTTCGACGAAGCTTCCTCCCATCCCGTCATTCATTTGATGTCGGATCAGCAGTCCGTCAGCGACAAGGGCGGGACGATGCGGCTGGGCTCCTATGTCTGTGTGCTCGGGGAAGGGACCTTGGCCCAAAAGATGTACGGAGTGAGCGAAGTGCGCGAGCGCCATCGACATCGATACGAATTCAACAACGCGTACCGCGAGCGATTGCTCGCCAAGGGATTCGTACTGAGTGGGCTTTCACCGGATGGCCGGCTGGTCGAGATCATCGAATTGAAGGACCATCCCTGGTTCCTCGCGACGCAGTTCCATCCGGAATATAATTCACGCCCACACCATCCGCATCCGTTGTTTAGCGGATTTGTGGGAGCCGCACTTAGAAGAAAGTGCGGCCACTAGCATGAGGATGCTGAAACTGCCTTTCACCGGCGTTCTCAACTCGACAAGATCCTCAACGTAGCCGAGAGGCTACGCCTCCGGTCTTGTCTCGTCTGCGGCCTTATTGAAAGATCAGTTTGAGCATCCTCCAGATAGCATAGAGGCGAAGATGAGTCACGAAGTCCAAATCGGTTCCTTTAAAGTCGGTGCGGGGAACCGGCCGTTTTTGATTGCCGGGCCTTGTGTCATCGAGAGCGAGCAGATCGTGCTAGAGACGGCGGGGCGCATCGCTGAGATTGCCAAGTCACTCGGCATGTCCTATATTTTCAAATCGTCCTTCGATAAAGCGAACCGGACTTCCATCAATTCCTATCGTGGGCCGGGTCTCGAAAAGGGCTTGGCGATTCTGAAGAGAGTGAAGGATCAGTTGGATCTGGCCGTCTTGACGGACGTCCACACCGAAGAACAGGCGACCGAAGCCGGGAAGATTGTGGACGTGCTCCAGATTCCCGCGTTTCTTTGCCGGCAGACGGATTTGATCATTGCCGCGGCAAGGACCGGTAAAGTGGTGAACGTAAAGAAGGGCCAGTTCCTCTCGCCGCAAGAAATGGGCAATGCGGTGAAAAAAGTGGAGGAGACTGGAAACAAGCGAATCGTCCTGACCGAACGGGGATCGTCGTTCGGCTATAACAATCTTGTCGTCGATATGCGGTCTTTCCCGGTCCTTCGTAGCTTCGGTTACCCAGTGGTCTTCGACGCCACCCATAGTGTGCAGTTGCCGGGCGGCGGAGGAACCAAGTCCAGTGGCCAGCGTGAATTCGTCGAGCCATTGGCCTGCGCGGCAGCCGGTGTCGGAGTGGATGGCTTCTTTATGGAAGTGCATCCCAGTCCGGACGAAGCCTTGTCGGACGGACCCAATATGGTGCCGCTCCATCAGCTTAAAGCACGTTGAGATCGCCCCAGATCTCACTCTCGAAGCCGCTGCCTTCCGAGGTGAAGATGCCGACGATCTTCCAGTCGCGCTTCTGGATCCTCACGAAGGAGCCGAGCTCGAGACCGAACCGGTCGGCGGCGCGCTCGCCCACGATGACCTCGTCGAGGCCGGGGGTGAAGGGCTGGCCCTTGACGACCTTGATGCCGCCGCGCACTTCCAGGGCCTTGGTGACGCCGCGCACCGAAACGATGACGTCGGCGCCGTCCGCCTTGCGCTTGAGGTTCGCGATCACGAGGATCTCGCCGGAGGCCAGGGGCTGGCCGTCCGCGCCACGGGCCACGCGTTCGTCGACCATGAAGACGCTGGCCTT
>DATIQH010000456.1:0-2086 GCA_035471155.1 Nitrospiraceae bacterium
GGCTGCCCTCGAAGCAGGCGAAATCGTTGGTAAGCGCGCCGCTGTGCTATCCGAGCTCCCCCAGCGGTTGGCACAGAACGAAGCGCTCCAAGCTAAGATCGTTGCCAAGACCTCGAAGCCCTGCCGGAAGCGGAGCTCCAACCTTGACCATTCCTCCGCCACCATGAAGTTTGAGTGCGCGAAGCGTCGCGACCACCACCGCCGCCACCGGCTTGAATCCGGAGAGACGGCACTTGATGTTGAAAAATTTCTCCGCTCCGAGATCACTCCCGAATCCAGCTTCCGTGACGACATAATCGGCGCAGCGCAGTGCGATGGCATCGGAAATAATCGAACAATTCCCATGGGCGATATTACCGAACGGCCCCGTATGTACGAACGCCGCGGTTCCCTCCAGCGTCTGAACCAAGTTCGGCAACAACGCGTCCCTAAGCAAGACTGCCATGGATCCGGCACATCCAAACTCTTCTGCCCGCACCGGCTTTCCGTCCGCCGTAAATCCAACGATGATCTGCCCGAGCCTGCGCCGCAAGTCGGCTTGACTTGATGCCAGAGCAAGCATTGCCATAACTTCCGAAGCTTCCGTAATGACAAACTGGCCTCTGCGGCCAACAGCCCCTTCTCCCAGCGAGATCTGCCGTAGCGCCCGATCGCTGACTCCCAATGTCCGTGGCCAGGCGATCCGATTCGGATCTACCTGAAGTGCATTCCCATGAAACAGGTGATTGTCGACAAACGCCGACAGGAGATTGTGACTCGCGGATACAGCATGGGCGTCGCCGGTCAAGTGGAGGTTGATTTCTTCCATCGGAAGGACTTGCGCCCTTCCTCCTCCTGTTCCTCCTCCCTTGATCCCAAACACCGGCCCCAACGAAGGTTGCCGAAGCGTAACGGCTGTGCGATGACCGAGACGGGAAAGGCCCATAGCAAGCCCGATGGATGTTGTTGTCTTGCCTTCTCCAAGCGGGGTTGGATTGATGGCCGTCACAAGTACATACCTGCCGAGTGGTGCAGCATGAAGCCGCTCAAGTATGTCCAGTGAAACTTTCGCCTTCAACTTTCCGTACGGAAGTAGCTCACTCGCCTGAATACCAAGCTGATCAGCAACACCCTGAATTGGGCGCGCTTGCACTGATCGGTTGATCTCAATATCTGTCATAGATTGAGCAACGGTATGATCTCTACAGCCATAATGGCGCGGCAGTATAGCACAGGAGTCGGGTCGATTCGGTGGGTATCGCTATATGGGAGGGGTGACGCTGGGCGGTCTCGGACTACACCTAATTTATTGGTTGATGATAACCGGTCTCCGAAAGGAAGCCCAGGAAGCTAGTCAAGGATGTACTTTACGGGATCTAGCGCTTGCCCATTTACCTTGACCATGTAGTGCAAATGAGGCCCCGTGGCAAGTCCACTGCTGCCAACCAACGCAATGACCTCTCCACGTTTTACTCGCTGCCCCTCTTTGACTAATGACTTAGCTAGGTGGCCATAGACCGTTTCAATACCGAACCCATGATCGAGTTTCACGAGAATTCCCAACTTAGGATCGAAGCCGACCGATGTGACTCGTCCTTGAGCCGGAGCCTGAATTGGCGCATTGGCAGCGGCTCCAATATCCAATCCATCATGCCAAGCAGGCTTTTCTGTAAATGGGGAAACCCTTGGTCCAAACCCAGAGGTTACCCACCCCTTCACCGGCCAAATGGACGGGGTTGCGGCCCACCGGGAAGATTTCTTTTCTGCAGCCAAGGACAATTCTTGAAGCGATTGCTCCTGAATCGCGGCTTCTTTCGATAGCCAGTCTATGTCATTCTTGATTGAGGCAATCCTCTCCTCTTCAGTCAGATCGCTTGAACCGGAAGAGAGGCCCATTTGTCCAGCAGAAATATTCTGGCCAGGCTCGACTGCACCAGAGTACTGGCCCTCAGCATCACTCTTGAGGCTCTTCTCAGATGCAGGAAGAGCATTGCCCTCGGGAAGGGGGGTATCCTCACCACCTCGGCCATTAGCCGCATCTCCTGCTTTCGGGTTTTCGATTCCTAACATGACGCGAAGCCGCTGATTGACTTCCTTCATGCTCGTT
>DATIQH010000457.1:0-3333 GCA_035471155.1 Nitrospiraceae bacterium
AGGCAATGAGTCGCATTTCTCAGGACTTCCCAGTCAGCCAGATACTGAAACAGGTAAGAGGGATGCCGCACCACGGCCGCGAATCCGTCATAGATGTCGGAATACGCGCCTGCATAGATGTCGGCGTGACTGAGCTTCGTCATGGGCCTGTTATTCCCCTACAGCGGTACGCCAGTATCTTGCCACGGGCTCGGGACCTTCACACGGCACGTAATGCCGTCTGCGTGCTGTTTTGTCGTAACGCAGAAGCAGCTTTTGCGGATCCACGAAGCCGATGTAACGGGTAAAGTACGGATGCCGTGATTCCTGCTCCCACCACTGCCGCCAGTTCTCCCGCGCCTTTTCGGCGAGTTCACGGCTTTCAAGCAATGCGTTGAGTGGGACAGCGTCGGTTATCACTCGTCTTGCAATCATCCAGCGACGCATTCGATGCAGCCACGGATTGCTTTCCGCGGACACTATGCGGATGCCACTACAACGGCGCCCGGCCGCGAAACTTTCCAGAACAGCAAGCAACAGGTGTTCCCAGCGGGCGGACCCGAGCGCCGCTCGCGAGCCTGGCGTCCCCTGCAATTGCTGCACGACAATCTCCACTCTTCCATTGATCCAGCAGAAGCTGAACCCGACGGAAGCAACGGCATGCTCTGTATCCTGGACAAGGACAAAGTGAAAAGGTGCATCGGGTACGATGTTTGCATGCCGAACCAGTTGTCCGGGCTGCCGGTGACTTCGGCTCGCCATATCGGCGTGGATGCTCAGACGCCCGCAAGAACCCGCTGTGGCACTCGTGAACCTGTTGACGATGGCCGCATACTCATCCATCGCGCAGCCGGCGTTGAATGCGCTGCACAGGCTATCGAACTCTTCCTGTGGAATTCCGGATGCCAGCTCCTTAATCTGATCTGAGTGCCAGGCGCCAGGATTGAGCGGGCCCTCGAGCTCGACGCAGGCCGATTGAGCCCACTGCAATATAGCCATCTTCTCGTTGCGTCCACTTTCGACCGCCGCCGCAACCGCCGCGAACACGGAATGATTAGCTGTCAGGTGGATGAGCTGCCGCAGAACGGCAAGCCGTGCCGCGGTTTGACCCAGCCTTCTAAGAGTTTCCTGAAGGTCAATGAGGTAATCACGGTTGTCGGGCTCTCGCGCCAGAGCCTGCCGGAGATCGGAAACAGCGAACCACAGCTTCTCCACACAGCCCGCGTTTCTCCGAACAATCTGAGAGCGGAGATACCAGATGCCGGCGCGATTGGGCTCTCGTTCCAGAATGCTTGTACAAACATCGTACGCGCGGTCCAGATCGGCCGGGTTGGCGGAGAGCTCCGGGATGTGAATCGCACCAGCGCTCACGGTAGAAGCGGGCATTGATTCAGAACCATCTTCAGAATTTCAGCGGCGATGTCGGCTGGCTGTCGTCCACCCGTGTCTATGACGTAATCAGCCGCAGCCTCATAAAGCGGATCAAAACGCTGCAGCATCTCATCCACTTCTTCGATCGCGGACCCGTTCATGGTGAGTGGAACCAGAGTTACGTCCAGTTTTTCCATGCGCGAGCGAATTTCCGGTGCGCTGGTCCGTAGCCAGACAATCCGGCCCCGCGCTCGAAGCAGTGTCACGCTTCGTTGCTCCGCTACGACGCTTCCGCCGGCGTCAACCACCACGCCCTCCATTGCAGTGACGGCCTTTATCACGTCCATCTCGAGTTCACGGAATCGCTTCCACCCTCCGCTCCTGACAATGTCCACGATCCTCTGCCCGGCTCTGGCGGCGATCTCCCGATCCGTGTGAATGACGGGCCAGCCGAGACCGGCGGCGACATATTGCGATGTGCTCGATTTGCCGGAACAACGGTATCCGACCAGAACCACGTTCACAAACCCAGCTCCGGAATGCTCACTGCCTGCCCGGTGGCAATCGACTGGTTCGCTGCGATCCCGGCGAGAATGGAAATTGCTCCGGCGCGTGCACTTGCGCGATGTCCCATCGGGTCGGGAGCACCATCGTCAAACAACATTCGCAACAGACGCTCGTCTCCGCCGGCGTGCCCGCCCAACACAGGTTCTATCGGGATTTTCTGCTTCCTCCCACCCAGCGGATACAACGTAATCCCAAACCGGTCGAATGGGTCGTCCGCAGACGTTCCGAGGTGGTCTCCCCAGGTTTCCTCCGCTTCCAGACGGCCTCCGGAGCCATTGAAGGCTATCGTGAAGCCCTCGATTGGAAGAAAGGCCGTCAGGCTGTAGCTGAGATTTGTACCCTGGCTGTATCCGATCAGGACCTGCATGTTGTCTTCGATATCAATGTCGGTATCGAAGACGCAACGGTCCCGATAATATCCATCAGCGGACTCGGCTGCCATGTACAGATCCTCCATCAGTGGCTTCGCAGCCAAATCCAGATAAAACTCGCACTTATCTGCATGTGGGCACACCCTGCAGCGGGTCCCCCGTTCAGCGCGCGTAGGACCGTAGTACTGGCGGTCTCCGCGCGCGAAAACTGTAACCGGATCTTGTTCCAGCCACCAGTTGATCAGGTCAAAGTGATGTGTCGCCTTGTGAACCAGCAGGCCGCCTGAATTCTCCTTCCTGCGATGCCACCGCCGGTAGTAGTCTGCTCCGTGCCGACTGTCGAGGTAGTAATGGAAGTCGATGCTGATGACGCGCCCGATGCAGTTCGCCAGCAGCAATTCCTTGATTCGGGTGTGGAAAGGCGCATGGCGGTAATTGAACGCGACCGTGCAGGTACGGCCGGTTTCCCGCTCAGTCTGCAGAATGGAGCGACAAGCTTCGGTGCAAATAGCAAGCGGTTTTTCACTGACGACGTCCGCACCCGCGCGCATTGCGCCGACGATGTACTCGTGATGCGTGTGGTCGGGCGTTGCGACGATGACCCTGTCCGGTTTCAGCCGATCGAGGCAGGCCGAAAAATCGGTAAATGCCGGCGCCTGCGTTGCGAGGCGACGCTGCGCCGCTGCCATGCGCAATGGGTTGATGTCACAGATGCCCGCCAGCTCGGCCTTTCCGGAATAAGGGCCGACAATGGCTTGGCCGAACATTTCAATGCCGCGGCTACCCGTTCCGACCAGGACGTAACGCGGCTTAGATCGCATTCCAACCGGCCTCAGCCTTCAGCAAATCCCAGTTGTTCGAATTCCCCGTTTCGTTTGCTCAGCTCCCGGCGAGTGCCTTGTTCCACGACTTGTCCCTTTTCGAGTACGTAAATCCAGTCTGGTTCGGCAACGGCAGAGAGACGATGCGTGATGATGATCATCGTACGACCGCTGTATGCATTCCTGAGCGCTCGCTGCAGTTCGTCTTCCATCCGGGGGTGGAG
>DATIQH010000458.1:0-7033 GCA_035471155.1 Nitrospiraceae bacterium
AGTTGCTGCTCCGGCTGTTCGAGATGGCAGGGTCCAGGCGGCTTAAAATCGAGGCTGATCTGGTGGACGAGATTCACAGCCACATGGATAGTGTGTCGAGCGAGGCCTTCAGGACTCCGGAAGCCAGCCGGGTTTTTCTGAAGATCCTCTCAGGGCCTGGAGCAGTGGCGGCCACGCTTGACGCGATGCACCGCGCTCATTTGCTGGAAAAGCTTATCCCGGTCTTTGCCGCGCTTCGAGGCCTGATGCAGTTCAACCAGTATCACAAGTACACGGTGGACGAACATACCCTGCTGGCTGTGGGCAAAGCAGAAGCGCTGGCCATGGAGCCGGGCGTCATGGGGGTGGTGTATCAGGAGATTAGGCGGAAGGATCTTTTGCACCTGGCGATTCTGTTGCATGATTTAGGGAAGGGGCGGAAAGAGGATCACTGCGAAGTGGGCAAGGTGATTGCGGAGGAAACAGCGGCTCGGCTTGGCTTCGACCTACAAGAAACCAGAACGCTGATGTTTCTCGTGCACCGGCATCTCTTGATGTCGAACACGGCGTTCCGTCGCGACCCCTACGACGAGAACGTGCTCGTGCCCTTTGCCCAGGAGGTGGTCACACCCGAGGTGCTTCGCATGCTATTGATCTTGACCGCGGCCGATATTGCGGCAGTGGGGCCTGGCGTGCTGACGAAGTGGAAAGAGTCCTTGCTCATCGAACTCTATCTGCGCGCGCTTCGAACGATATCCGGCGAGCAGGACGATAAGATGGCTGGTCCAAACAGTCTCAAGCGCCTCACCCGCGAGGTGGCGCAAGAGTTTAAGACCGAAGTGGCCGGCGGGCTGGGCTGGATCGAATCGCAACTGGACCAGTTTCCCCTGCGCTATCTGCACGGGACGCCTCCGAAGCGTATCGCGGCCCAACTGGCCGCGATCGCGCGGTTGCAGGCAGGAGATGTGCTGGTCGAGGGGAACTTCAACGAGGACCTCGGCACGTGCGAATTCACAGTGATCACCCACGATAATTTGACCCCCGGCATCTTTTCAAAAACTTCCGGCGTGATGGCTGCCCAGGGGCTTGAGATTTTCGATGCTCAGATCATCACTCGAAGCGATGGGGTTGTGGTCAACACCTTCCAGGCCTCCGATCCAGATTTTGCCGGCGCTCCTCCGGTTGAGCGCTTGGACGACACAGCTGAGACGATCATTCGGGTTCTGAAAGGAGCGGAGTCGGTCGAGCAGTTGCGGAGTAGGAAGATCAGACTATCCTCCGCGAGACCGATGTCAGCCGAACGTCATGCGAGCGAGGTCGTGATCGACAACAAAATCAGCGACCGGTTCACGGTCATCGATGTGTTTGCCGATGATACACAGGGGCTGTTGTATATCATCACCCATGCCATCTTCCGGCTCGGCCTGTCGGTCCAATCAGCCAGGATCTCGACCAGGCTGGATGACGATATACAACAGTCTCTGCGCACCGGAGGGCGGCATGAGGTTGTCGACGTGTTCTACGTGACGGATGAACATGGAGAGAAGGTCGAGGACCAGGCTCGGCTGGAGGTCATCCGTTCGACCATCAAGCAGGATATCGATCTGTTCATGGGCCATCCGGTTGAGGCGCCGGAACGCGTTTCTTCAGGATCCGCATTATAAGTCTGATGTGATTAAGGAGGAGAGTCGGAATGAATCCCCGCGAGGCAGTGGAATTTGCGAAGAAGCACAAGGTTCAGATGGTGGACCTGAAGTTTATAGATCTGATCGGCACCTGGCAGCACTTCTCTGTTCCTGTGGATGAGTTGACTGAAGGGTTCTTCAAGGACGGATCAGGGTTGGACGGTTCGTCGATCCGAGGCTGGAAGGCGATCAACAACAGCGATCTGCTGATGATTCCCGATCCGAATACGGCCTGTCTGGACCCGTTCTGCGCGGTTCCGACGATGAGCCTCGCCGGCAACATCGTCGATCCGATTACACGTGAGCCCTACGAGCGCGATCCAAGATTTGTGGCGCAGAAGGCGGAAAAATATCTCCAGAGCACCAAGATCGGCGATGCCTCCTACTGGGGGCCGGAAGCGGAGTTCTTCATCTTCGATCATGTCCGTTACGATCAGACGGGCCACAGCGGCTTCTACTTCATCGACTCCGAAGAAGGAGCTTGGAACATCGGGCAGGAAGGCCACAACTTGGGCGGAAAAATTCGTCACAAGGAAGGCTATTTCCCGGTTCCGCCAACCGATACGCAACAAGACATCCGCAGCGAGATGGTCCTGGAGATGCAGAAGGCCGGAATTTCCATCGAGAAGCACCACCACGAGACGGCGACGGCAGGTCAAGCGGAAATCGACATCCGTTTCGGTCCGCTGGTGAAAACTGCAGACACCTTGATGATGTACAAGTACATCGTTAAGAACGTGGCCCGTCGGCATGGTAAAACCGCGACCTTCATGCCCAAGCCGATCTTCGGAGACAACGGGACCGGCATGCATACGCATCAGAGCATCTGGAAAGATGGGAAGCCGTTGTTTGCGGGGAAGGAATATGCCGGCATCTCGCAACTTTGTCTCTACTATATCGGCGGCATTCTGAAACATGCTCCGGCTCTGGCGGCGTTTACGAACCCGACGACAAACTCCTATAAGCGTCTGACGCCGGGGTACGAGGCGCCGGTTCTGCTGGCCTATTCCAGCCGGAATCGGTCGGCAGGGATACGAATTCCCATGTACTCACCGAGCCCGAAAGCCAAGCGGATCGAGGTGCGTTTTCCCGACCCAACTGCGAACCCCTACTTGGCATTTTCCGCCATGCTCATGGCCGGGTTGGATGGGATCGAGAATAAGATCAATCCAGGTGAGCCGGCTGAGAAGGATCTGTACGATCTCGAGCCGGAGGAAGCCGCAGCGATCCGCACGATGCCCGGCAGTCTCGACGAAGCCTTGCGCAACCTCGAACAGGACCATCAGTTTCTGCTCAAGGGAGGGGTCTTCAGCAAGGACTTGATCGAAGCCTGGATCAACTACAAGCGCAGCAGGGAAGTCGACCCCATGCGGTTGCGCCCGCATCCGTACGAGTATGTCCTGTATTACGATGTCTAGAGCTGCGTTTCGGTAGGGTTCCAGACACAAGGCAAACGAGACAACGGCGTCCGTCTTCGCGAATGGGAGGCGGACGCCGAGTTGTTTCGTGCCCGTGCATCGCCGCCCGCTACCTCTGACTCGACCATTCCATTCGTCACCGCTGATGCCGGCATAGACTTGAGCGCAAGCTCTATGCTTCAATTTGCTGGATTGAAGTGGGTTGACACGCCTATGAACTGGATTGAAACAAACTATCGGGCCCTCTTAGCTGTTGCTGTTGTGCTTAATTCACAGCGGGATATGCGTAGTCTATGGGAAGCGATCACCGCCGAGATTACGAAGGTCATTCCGTGGGCACGGGCTTCTGTCACTCAGTATGATCGCGAAGCCGACGGGTTCAGGTTTTATGTCATGGCAACGACGATGGCGGAGGTGGTGCTCCAACGTAGTGCCATTGTGCCGCATGCTGGGAGCGGCATGGGTTGGGTGTACGATCATAAAACGGTACACATCCGTCCTGACCTGAAGCGGGAACAAGTGTTTCTTGAAGACGAATGGTATGTTCAAGAAGGCCTCGGACGAATGATCAATCTACCTCTTCTTGTGAGAGACAGATGTGTCGGCATTCTCAATATCGGCAGTATCGAGTCGGGCGCTCCTGATCCAGGGGATATCGAGATTTTGACGCAAGTGGCGATGCAGATCGCTTATGCGATCGATCATGTCCAAGCGTACGAGCAGATCGATCAGCTGCGAAACCAGCTTGCCAAGGAAAACGTGTACCTGAACGAAGAGCTGCGTCTCATGAAGAACGCAGGTTCAGTGGTAGGACGGAGCCTTTCTTTTCAACATGTGATCGGTCTTGCACGCGACGTGGCGCCTACTCCGACGACCGTGTTCATTACGGGTGAAACGGGAACCGGTAAGGAACTGATTGCTCAGGCCATCCATGATTGGAGCCCGCGGCATTCGAAACCCATGGTTCGAGTCAATTGCGCTGCCTTTCCGGCGGGGTTGGTCGAAAGCGAATTATTCGGCCATGAACGAGGCGCGTTTACGGGGGCCGACCGCGCCCGTGAAGGGAAGTTTGAGCTGGCTCATGGCGGCACCCTCTTTTTGGATGAAATCGGCGAAATGCCGCTGGAAACACAGGCCAAGTTGCTGCGAGTCCTACAAGATGGTTTGATCGATCGTCTGGGCGGGAAACAGCCTATTCGTGTCGATGTTCGTGTGATCGCCGCCACCAATCGCGATTTGCCAGCCGCCGTGAAAAACGGCGGATTTCGCGCCGATCTGTTTTATCGTTTGAACGTCTTCCCTATCGGCCTGCCTCCACTCAGGAATCGCCCGGAGGATATCCCCATATTGGCCCGACATTTCCTGAAACAATACGGTGTGAAAATCGGCCGTTCGTGCAAGGATATCGACCAGGAATCTCTAGAACGGTTGATTCGTTACACCTGGCCCGGCAATGTCCGTGAACTGGAAAACGTGATTGAGCGAGCGATGATTCTTTCTCGTGATCCTATCTTGCGGATCGACGAACATATCTTGGGTTCGCAGGGCGCCCCCTCCATGGTGTTGCCACCCACCGGCCTCAAAGATCTCGAACAACGGCACATTCTGCAGACCCTCACGCTGACAAACTGGCGCATCGAAGGTCCCGATGGTGCAGCCGTTCGCTTGGGGATTCCTCCCAGCACATTGCGCAGCCGGATGAAGCAGTTTGGTCTGAAGCGGCCGGCTTCTAGCTGAAGAAACAGAATAACCCTCCCGTACAACCTCTCGATCCATTCCGTCAGAACGAGTAGCCCACGACTGGCCGCGGGCTAACCCCACGACTGGCCGCGGCCCACCGTGGAATATCCGTAGCATCCTGTCGTTGCTCATTCATGTTGCAGCGAGAAATCTCAATATTTCAATTGGTTGAGCATTGTCTACTCAAAGGTGTTACAGCGGCATGCCCCCTGCACTATGGATATTCAGCATGTGCGATTCAACTTACTTGAAAGGAGAATGAACATGATGACCGCCGCTTTTATAATGAATGGCGTACTATACGTCAGTCTGCTTGGAGTCTTGGCCATGGCATGGGGGTGGTTGCAGAGAAGTGGTTCCTAGCAAGCCTGTAGAGTCATTTGATGAACATCGCAGGGTTCGGCTACTGCTGACGAAACTCGTGAATATAGAATGAGGCAATAGAAAGGAAGGGTATAAACATGGGCCATACCGTAATGTATGCGACAGTCTACGCTCCGCTCATCACTGTGGGGATGGTGCTGGTCATTATGTGGAGCATGAACAACGCAGAATCGTCTCGTTAAGGATACGCCAAGACGAGAGCGAGCAAGTTCATTCTGGTGAGGTTTGACGAGGTGAGAGAAACCCGACGGCGCCTGGTCGAAAAGAGAGAGGCAGTGCTCATTGAAGGAGGGCAATGCTCCTTCCAAACTCCTTTCCTTCATTCCCCCGGGAATGGTATCCGTGTTGGTCCTACTGCTCCCCTCATAACGCTCCAAACATCCGTTCGAAGAAGGTCTTGGTCAATGTCATATGCTGCTCGATGTCTGACTGTAAATCGCGCGCGCCGGCCTGCCAGTCGTCTCTCGTGTAGCCGATGCGGCGAGCAAGGCTGACAAACTCTTCTGAATCGGGAGGAGGAAGCACAAGATCTTTGGTGTTTCCCCTAACCATGCGCAATCCGTCTACCAACATCCGAATGAAAATGTAGGCTTTCCGGAGTCCTGCTCCATCGGCGCGCGCGATCAACCCCTCGTTCACCAGCGCAGCGAGGGCCTGCAGGGTGTTCGGTGTACGCAGGGTCGGGTGGTTATGGCCATGCATCACTTGCAGATATTGCGCGGCATATTCAATGTCGATGAGTCCTCCCGCGCTATACTTCACATTGATCTTTCCCGGCGCGACCAGTTGCTTAAGCTGTTGCTTCCGGAGATCCAATGCCGCGGAAATGTCCCAGGGAGCGTTGCTGTAGACGAAGGAGTCCCGGTGTGTTTCCAGTTGGTGTCCTAGCGCGGCGTCGCCGGCGATATGCCGTAACTTGATTAGGGCTTGCCGCTCGAACGGCGCGGCCAAGCCGGTTGGGCTGTAGTAGCGACAGACTTCCTCGAACGCATTGGCCAGCGCGCCCTTGCCTCCGTGCGGTCGAAGCCGGACATCGATGCGATAGATGCCTTCTTGCTTGGCTTCGATCCACCCCAGGAGTTCCTGGGCCAGTCGTTCGAAGTACTCGCTGTTCTCAATTTTCTCTGTACCGTTCGTGTTGCCCGATCCCCCATAGACGAACAAGACCTCGATGTCCGAGGCATAGCCAAGCTCTCGCGCTCCGAACTTTCCCAGGCCTAGAACGGCAAAGGGGCAGGGCTTTTTGTTGGCGAGTCGGGGGCGCCCGTACGACTTCTCTAGCTTGGCGCTGCAATCTGCGATGCTCCGTTCCATGATGACTTCCGCCAGTTCCGTGAGCGCCAGCGAAAAATCAGGGAAATTGCTCGAAGGCTCGACGATGTGTTTGATGTCGATCCGGAACATCTCATGGTCTTTATACCGGTTCAAGGCGTCTTTTCGCGCTTCATCCGTTTTGGCTCGCATGACTAGACGTCCGAGCTCTCTCCGAAGGGTCGCCTGTGGCTTGATCAGGGGGGCATCCTGGTATTCCGTGAGCAGCGGAAGAAGGTTATCGTGCTGGCGTCGAAGAAAATCCTCCCACAAGAAGTCGCTGGCGCCGAGCAGCCGGGCGAGCAGTGGGAAAGTCTTTTTATCGCTGATGAAGTCGAGCGCCTGGCTCTTGCTCTTCTTGCCCCGGTCTTTCACGATGAGATCCAGGAATTGGTCGAACGATGCCAGTGCCTTGGCCGGGTCGGAAGCCCAGGTCAAGGCATGCGTGAATTGTTTGATGAGCACGGCAGTCAGCCGCAGTTGCTGCTGATCGTCGGAATCGAGCAGTTTCTGCCC
>DATIQH010000459.1:0-8007 GCA_035471155.1 Nitrospiraceae bacterium
AGGACTGCCACGCCGAGCGCATGGGGCGACGAGGCTTTGAAGCCCAGGTGAGCAGGACGAAACGGCGGCAGGAACAGCTTGACCTGCTCCGGATCCGGCATGATCACGGGCTCACGGGTGAACGAAAGATAGAAGCCGTCCAGATTGACGATGACCGGCAACATGACCCGCTCATCCTCCGCGATCCGATAGGCCATGAGAATGGAATCCAGCACTTCCTGGCAGGTCTCGGCGTGGATCTGAAGAAAACCGCAGTCTCTCGCGGCCAGTATGTCATTGTGGTCCGGCTCGAGTGTAATCGGCGCAGCCAACGCCCGAGAAACGTTCACCAGGACAAGCGGCGCGCGCCAACCGGAAACCGAATAAAGGACTTCGAGGGCGTAGAGCAATCCTTGACTGGAGGTTGCTGTGAAAACCCGGGCCCCCGTGGCCGCAGCAGCTCCGGCCGCCGTCATCATGGAATGCTCGGAATCCATGGTCACAAACCGCGCTGCTAGCGCGCCGCTCTCGCACCACTTGGCCAGCGCCTCCACAATTTCTGTCTGCGGAGTGATCGGAAAGGCCGGCACATAATCCACATCCGCCAGCCTCGCACCCCAAGCCGCCGCGAGGTTGCCGGTCATCATTTCACCGTCCATGCCACCGCTCCTTCTTTCTCCCGCTCTGCCATCAATGCCTCGGTCGGGCATTCATGGACACAGATCTGGCACCCCTTGCAATGGGCATAATCAATCACAGGCCTGTCGTCCTTGGTCATTGAAATAACCCCGTCAGGGCAATAGGCGAAACAGAGCCAACAGCCATTACACTTGTCAGGTACTAGCACAGGCCGGAAGGTTCGCCAGCCGCCGGTTTCACGCAGAACCGAATTCGCTACGGCGCTGATCCTGGCGGTTCCTCTGGTCGGCGGCTCATAGGTCGGCACTTGAAGCTGTACCGGGGGTGCCGGTTGGCGGGTGCTTGTCTCGATGGCGACCACTGGAACTGCTTCATAACACTGCGCGGCGACGGTTTGATTGCGCTCAATTACCGAAGCAGCAAGGCCGAGATCCGCCAACTCCCGTGCGATCGCCTCACGAATCGACTCCTGGCGGAGTCCGACGAGTCGTCCGGCGACGGCGCCGAGCAGGGAGCTGATCGCACCGCGCTTTCCAAACTGTTGGAGAGCAATGTCCGTCAAATCCATCGTCGTCAAACGGCTCGGCAAGGAGGTCTGGGACTGAAATTGTTCGGCAGTCAGTGGTGAGTTGACGAAGACCGCTGTCCGTTCATCGACACCGTCCAGCACACGAGCGGCAGGATCGTGAATGAGCGATGCGTCGGCGATCACAACAAGATCGGGACGGGCAATGAGACCACGCTCGCGAATCGGTTCCTTGGCAATTCTGGTAAAGGCAGCCACCGGCGCACCGCGCCGCTCGGCACCATAAATCGGCGAGTCCTGCGCCACGAATCCCTCGATGAACGCAGCCGTCCCCACGATGCGGCTCGCGGTTTTCGCACCCTGCCCTCCTCGGCCATGAAAACGGACGGTTCGCATCGGCAGCATCGCCATAGCCCTTCCTCGCAGCGGCTGCGTCAGCTACAACATTTGTCCAGATTGTCCTTCATGGCCTCTCGTCCAGCCTTGACTGCCGCCTCAGCATCCGCCGTGTTCTCTGTGACGAACCGCTTTCCATACTCTATGGTCCCATCAAGAGCGGCTCGCGCCTCTTTCGCCTTCTCCAGAACTTCTTCCTCCGTCTTTCTCGCATAACCTTTCAATGCTCGCCGCGCTTCTTCCCCCGACTTCGGAGCGAGAAGAAGACCTGCTACTACTCCCGCCACGGCCCCTCCTAAGAATGCGAGTGCAACAGCCGGCGCCGAACATTGTGTCTCTCGATTGCCCATGGCAAATCCTCCTTGGATAAACTGTGTTCTCTTCTATTAAAAAGCGAAGGCCATGCCACAGGGTCAGGTGAATCGGTCGGCAATCGTCTTGAATTGACGAGGATTTCAGAGGCCCTTCACACGAAGGGGAAAACCGCTGGGGCATTTCAGGTCTCAGGAGAAAGGAGCGCTGTCGCAAAAGGCAACAGACCCGTTGGATCAGTAGTGTGAGTCGACCCTGTGCGGGGCAGGCATGAACTTAGCTGACGGGATTGAAGGGAGCCAGCGTGCGGATATAGATACGTGCCTTCATATCATTGCTCCTCCAATTCGGCTTAGTGTTGGTGCATGTGCAGCATCAGAATCGTTCCGACGCCAGCCAGGATCAAGAACAATTGCCCGAGCCCCGTCTCAGCCCCGATCCGCCGATGAAGACCAGGAACGAGGTCGGCGAGTCCGATGTAGAGAAAACTTGCCGCCAAAAAGGCCAGAATTATGGCATTGAACTGCGGCAACGATGACGGCACCATCGACGAAGTTATGCAATGCATCTCCTACCAGGATCAATTGCCCGGCTGTCCCGTGCACTTCACAGGACCCCTCGCGGTGACAATGCCGCCAGATCAAGAACCGCTCAAGGACGAAAAATATGATGAGCCCCGCGAGTACGCTGCTGAGACTCGGCAGCAGGCCGCCTTGCTCGATCGCATGCGGCAGCAACCCTAGGAGGGACGCTCCAAGCAGCGTCCCGGTCGCATAACTCACAAGGAACGGCACCAGCCGCTCACGAACGCTCTTGGGAAACATCAGAAACAGGGCGGCTCCGCCGATAGCCCCAACACTCCCAAGAATGGCAAAACCGAGAATCCAGGTGAGGGCCGATTGACTCACTGGTCTCGCCCGCCGAGCGGCCCTCCGCGGGCATTGTCGAGCGGCTGTTTAATGCTGACCGCACCACGCAGCTCACCCGCCATATACCCAATCGCCCGATCAAAAGGATACTGCTGCTTCAGCATGATTCGAATCGACTCCGGAATCTGCTCCCTCGACCCGTGACAGAGCAGACACTTCGACTGAACCATAATCGGCTTCATAAATCGGAAGTACTGCCCATCCGGCTCCGTCACGACCTCATGATGAGTCATGCTCGCGAACGTTTTCCCTTTCGCGGCACGCTCGGCAAATTCAGCCAACACCCGCTGCTCCCAGGCATCCGGCATCCCGAGCAAGGGATTGCGCACACGAGTCCCCACACGTGTCACCCGCCAGCCATGCTCGCGAGACAACCGGCCTGCAATATCGGGCGCCAGCTTCGTGCAGAGAATAATCGCTTCGACCGGGCCTCGCTCGGTCATCTCCTGTGTCATGGCCTCGCCCAACTCCTCCAAAAAGGTCGTCGCTACTTCGGAAGCCCCCTGTGCAAGTGCGGTCTGGTCGGCATAGGCTATGCCGGTCGCCATCACGAGCATGCCGACACTTCCTGCCAGTGCTCTCATAAAACGGAATCTGTTCCTTGTCATCATGTCAACGCCTCATAGGCCTATGCCATGCACACATTTAATGTTGGTGCTGTCCTCCGGCCGGCGCCCCACCCGTATGATCGCCACCACCCTGCCCTCCATGCCCGCTGCCACCCATGGCACCATGCCCCATGCCGCCACCATGCTGTCCCTCACCTCCGCTCTTCATCTTTTCAAGTTGGGCACGGTCCTTTGCCCGCTGGTCCGGAGTCAACATCGCCATCGCGTCACGTTTGCCCTTGATAGCCGCGAGCAGGAGCGCCCCTTCAACTTTCTTCAGCTGATCCACCTTTGCTTGGATCGCGGAGAGTTCGGCCTGCTCCTCCTCCAGAAGCGCGTACAATTCCAGACCGGCAATTTTGATATCAGCTTCCATTCTGACTTGGGTTCGGTTGAAGTCGAGTTGTAGAGCTTTGAGCTTGCCGATCTGCTCCGATGTCAGACCGATTTCTTTCGCGTGCTTCAGCAGATGCTTCAGGTAGTGAGCACTCTGCTCATCTTGTTCACCCTGATCGTGACTGCCCTGCATGTGGCCGTGCATCATCATCCCGTGGCCCTCGTCTGCGAGACCGGAGTGAAATGATACCGCGAACAGACAGGCCGCTCCGGCCAATACAACAATCCACTGTCTCTTCATCATGATGATCACCTCCCTTGTGAAGCCGTCCAAACTCGTTACTGTTTGAACGGGATTGTGCTTTCTGTCTCCTGCTCTACATCGGCGGAACCTGGCTCAGGATCTCCCGTGCAGCTTCCAGCCAGTCATCGAGATCACAGCCATCCTGACAGCCCCGCGCTTGGTAACATTCGAATGCGCGTTGCGCAATCAGGACAAGGAGATCGTCCTTGTCTCCTGAACCGACTACAGTCCCACCGAATGCGTCTCCACCGATCAGCCCGTCACGCATCCGACGATCATGGTCACTGCAGCGAGGGAACGTGGCTTCATGACCATTCGACCTCCAGGTCAGTCAATTTCCATTTTTGACGTTAATGATTGAGAGTCACCTGGATCGACGGAGATTCACACTATGAGCGATTTATGAGATAGACGTTCGGAAGAAAGTCTCTGCGAAAATCACGCCCGTCTCTGTGCATAGGTTTCACAGGAGAGAAGAGGCAGACAGTTGGTGATTTTTGCAGAGAGAGAGAAAATTACCCAATGGCTTGTAGCCTAACGCTACAGATGTGAAACGTATCCTGTCGCACTAGGCGACACGGCGCCAGGAGGGTGAGGTATCATAGAGGTTTCGGAGTGACTGGATGAGAGCCGGGACTTCATCATCCGTCAGTTGCCCGCCAAATCCAACCATGCTGGTGTCGGCAAATCCGTTATTCATCATTCGGAACATTTCCCCTTTCGTCCGATGGGACCAGAATCCGTGGCGCCTTGGTCTCTCGGTTCCATGTTCGAATTCATACGCTTCCCCCGACCAGCTTCATGCCGTTGTGAATAATCATGACGATGGCGACCAGGATTGCGATGGCAGCGAAACCCTTTGCCAACGTCACCTGTGAGACCTGTTGAGCGCCCCACGATCCCCCGGTCATACCGATGGCGCTGCCGAGCAGCAAGAGCCCGATGAGAGGCCAATCTACCTGCCCTGTTTGCAGATGGCCGACCAACCCTCCGACGGCGACCAGCGCGATGATCAACAGAGAGGTGCTTACGGCCATCCTCATGGGAAACCCCAGCACAAGGGTGAGAGCCGGCACGATCACGAAGCCGCCGCCGACACCGAAGAATCCGGTCAATAGCCCGACGATCATGCCGATCAGCGAGACCTTGACCCAGCAGGAACGAGGAAATCGTTCAGCACAGCTCTCGCCGGTAAATCGGCTGTCAATTTGACCGCTGCTTCGCCACATCCGCCAGGCCACCACGATCATCAAGACGCTGAACAGCAGGAGCACCGTTTCTCCCCGCACGAACCGATGGCCGAATGCACCAACCCACGCGCCGGCTGCGCCGGTGACGCTGAAGATCAATCCGGGCTTCACCCTCACCTCGCCGGACTTCCTTCGTTGATACACGCCGATCAATGCCGACGCCGCGACCACCATCAACGACAGAACAGTGGCGGGCTGCACCTTCATCCCGAGCAGGTATACCAGCAGCGGGATTGCCAGGAGAGAACCGCCTCCGCCGGTAGCGCCAAGCGCGAGGCCGATCAATCCTCCTGACAGAACGGCCAATCCCGCTTGGTCAATGGTCATGGGGCAATAGTGAATCGTTGTCTGTTACGCGTTGTTCGTCACGCGTGGCGCAGTTCCGAATCTCTTGATCCATTGATCGACTGAATGCGAACATTCATCCGGTTTACAGATCATGGCAGGCATTCTCTCCTTCATGCCTGCCCATTACGCCTTTGTGGGGAAGGCTGCCTGCTTCCACGCGGTCATACCACCCATCATCACCTGGACTTTGGGGAACCCGGCCTGCATGAGGATCTGCGCGGCGGTGTGGGCACGTCCTCCTGCTTTGCAGATTGCGACGATCTCTCGATCGCGATAGGGCTCTAACTCGGACAGTCGATGCGAAAGCTTAGCGACCGGAATGTTGGTGACCCCATTGATATGGCCAAGTTCCCCGCTCAACTCGTGGGGATCACGCACGTCGAGCAGAAGCATGCTGGTTCCCGCAGCAAGTTTACCTGAAACTTCCTCCACAGGAATACCGACGACCAGCTGATCGTTTGCCCCGATTTTCATCGTCCCTTTGACCTCACAGGCCGGTACGTCGACGGGAATCCAGGCTGCCTTGGGATCGCGTGCGCAGGCATAGTTGGCCTTCAACACATCTTTCATCCAATCGGCGGGACCGAGTGTGAGACCTTCGAGATAGTCGATATATTCCTGCTTGGTACGGGGCTTCAAATTGGGATTGCGGAGTTTCTGGTCTTTTAAACTCGATGGTTGGCGCCCCCGGTACTCGTGGGCCGGATACACGATGAGGTGATCAGGCAGGCCGAGCACCCGCTGCATGCTGTCCCAATGCTCGCCGGGATCGCCGCCGGGCAGATCCGTGCGCCCGGCACCAGCATCGTCCAAAAACAGGACATCTCCGGTCAGAATGCGATCGTCCATCACGAGCGCAATGCTGTCTTTCGTATGCCCCGGCGTGGTCATCACCTTCACCGGAATATTGCCAAGATGGCAGGCGAACCCGTCCGTCAGGTGAACAGTAACGCAGCGGGCCGGAGCCTTTTGATGCATGACGTATTCACAGCCCGTCTTATCCTTGAGCGCCGCCCCGCCGGAAATATGATCAGCATGGGTATGTGTATCGATGACGTGCGTCAGTGTGAGTTTCCGTTGATCCAGTGTCTTGAGATATTCCTCGACGTGCTCCAGAACCGGATCGACCAGGATCGTCTCACGACTCTTCTCGTCGCCGATCAGATACGTACGGCAGGCATGTGGATTACGCTGTTCGAATATCATTCTTTGTCCCCTCCTTTTTGCAAGAGATGCCTGTCGATAAGAGGCACGGTCACGGGAAAGGGTTCATGCCTGTTCGTGGCACTGTCATCTCCTGCATTCATGCGTCAGACGTGTCTGGCTTTCTACGCAAACGGTCGGCCGGATCAGCCCTTCGCTGTATTTCAGGAGGTGAGCAGGAAAATCGTCAGTTCATCAGGGGCAGGACACTCATGGGGCAAGCGTAACAGGCGATGAAGATCACTTACTGTTGACCGAAAGACCGCACATATCGCAACACCTGCCAGGCTTCTTCTTCCGTCAGCACGAGCGGAATGAAGGGAGCCATCGCCGTGCCTTTGCTGCCGTTCTTCAAAATCCAGAACAGTTCCCCGTCGGTTCGAGCGGCCTGCCAGTCCTTGTCGGTAAAGTTCCGCGGTAGCGGGCCTTTCAGAATGCCCGGCTCAATGTCTGCTCCCAGTCCCTTGCCGTCTTTCCCGTGACAAGTAATACAGAAGGCCTTCCCATGGAAAAGCCTCTTCCCTTTCTCAATAGTTTCCTCGTTAGCCGGAAGCGGGTTCGTCCACGTTCTCGCTTCTTCGATTTGGTCGATCGGCACTCGTGGTTTGAGGATGGCTTCATCAGTTCCAAAAACCGGAATCGCCCACGAGCTAAGCGATGCCGTCACAAACGCCGCCACCAGGAGATACAGCCGCATCCCGCATCCTCTCATTTCATTGGCAATTCGTTACGAACGATAGCTTGTCGGCAGGAACCAGCCCGGCCCTTAGAGGATCGCGGCTGGTCCCCTCTACGATCCTATTTGTCCGAATATCCAGGGAACTTGTGTCCGAGAGATTGAGGAAACGTCACGGTACCGTCCGGGAATTCCTGCCCATGCTGCCATAAGTGATAAATCACTCCGTCTGTTCCTGCGGCAACTTCTGCTACCTTAGCAGCCTGTTCGGCCGGCATGTCGAGGATTTGGACCCGGCCCGTCGCGATCTCGACTTTGTGGTCGTGGAAATGCCGGTGCCACTGAATGGCAGGAAGCTTTCGAGTCAGGTCTTTGGCGACAAAATACTCGATCGCCACCAACGGGGCTTTGGGATCTGTCGATTCAAAGAGCAGACATTGAAGAATCTTGTCAGAGATTCCCTTACAATAATGATGAAATGGACCACCAGGCGTGCCATCC
>DATIQH010000460.1:0-8503 GCA_035471155.1 Nitrospiraceae bacterium
GAAGAGGCAAGCGGATGATGTTGTCCCAGTAGGGTCAGAGCCATATTTGTGCCTGTGAGAAAGAGAGAACACTCCTCAAGAATCGATCACGATCAGCGCACATGACCTATTGTCATCAACGCCGTTTCCGGAAACCGCAACTCACAGCAGCCGAAATCCAGGGCCTGTCCTTGCCTGTTCGCCAGTGCTCGTTGGATCGTGGGAGAAACTCTGTAACACACTTGTTTGCCGTCCCGATGTCCTTCGACCAGTCCAGCGTCGCGCAGAATTCTGAGATGATGGGAAGCATGGGGTTGAGAGCACTGTAATTCCTGCACAAGATCCGTCACGCATTTTTCACCGATGAGCAAGGACTCCAAGATACGCAGCCGCGTTTCGTCGCCCAAGGCTTTGAGAACCGTGGCGCATTGGCGTGGAGTCAGCACCTTGCTGGTCGAAGAGGCGTTCATCAGCAACAGCTTCCCTTGTCGGAGGAACAGGTAGCGGCGTTACCGCTGATGTTCTGCCCTGCGCGATTGATAATTGCAAAATGAGGCGCATAGCCGTCGGTTTCTAATACGTGTAGCGTCTTGGAACATATCTCCAACGGCTCGCCTCGGCGATACACATGGTGATCGTCATCGGCGGCTTCGACAAAGGGTCCGGCGAAGATGGCGAAATGTCCTTGCCAGTGGCAGGGCGCGTCTGCCGGATAGACAGCGGTCCATCGGTCGTCCGCTCGATCCAACCATAGCGGGGTAGGGGACAAAATAAAGTGAGGTGCCAACGGAGCGTGATTCAACAGGCACACAACGTCCGGCGTGATCGGTTGGGGAATGCCTCGGAGATAGGTCGTACCCATTTCATCGACCACTCGGCTGAACGGCCCGCGGAGCGTGGCATAACGATCGGCTGACACAGGCGCTGTCGCGGGAAGTTTATGGCCCGTCAAGGTGATGGAGAAGAAGTGAATCCCGTCGATCACCTGCCAAGGCGAGGAGTTGATCAGATGAATGCCCAGAAAGCCGGCGCCCGCCATCCCTGCAATATAGTCGGTGAGCGTCAGGGCTCCGGAGAGGCAGTTGCCCCACTTTTCAGCGTCGTGCACCAAGTACTGCGGTACAGGCTGATCGGCCACGATGTCGGAGATCGTAAATCGTCCACCCGGTTTGGCAACGCGAAACATTTCCCTGAAGATCTTCCGTTTGTCCGGCGCCAGGTTGATCACACAATTGGAGATGATCAGATCGACGGAACTGTCGATCACCGGTATCGCGTCCGCCATTCCCTTGCGAAACTCGACGTTGGAAGTCGGGTAACCAAGATTGGCTGCAACGACGGGGGCGTTCTTTCTGGCGATGGCCAGCATCGTGTCGGTCATGTCGATCCCGATGACGCGACCGGTCGGGCCCACGAGCCGGGAGGCTGCGAAGCAATCGATCCCGCCGCCTGAACCGATATCCAGCACGGTTTCCCCTTGGCAGACAGTCTTTAACCCGGCCGGCGTCCCGCAGCCATACGAAATCTTAAGAACTTCTTCAGGGATGAAGGATTGAAGATCGGTCATGTCGTAACTGGTCGGGCAACACATCTGCTCGCCCGTCGATGCAGCCCGAGCATAACGATCACTAACCTTTTGGGTAATTTCGTCTATTGGCATAGCCGCCTCATGGTCCAATGGAATTATGTAGTCCTCTCCATGTATCAACTTGAGTGGCGGTTCGTCAACTCCGTGTCCATCCGGGGTCCCTGTCATGCAAAAGGAAGGGGAGCAGGAGTCTTTCCAGCGCTCCGATGTATGCGGCGAGGCCCAATCCTGAGTCGTAGAGATCCTGCCTATCTTACAACCTCGTCGTGCTGCTCACCCCAGGTTCAGGGGAATTTTTCAATTGTGGAGTTGGCGCTGCGCAAGCCATGGGTCGATGAGCTGAAGTTTGCTCGAAGCGTGACGCGAGGTTGCCGGTCAAGGGTACCGCTCGCTCATAGAGCTTACGTGGTGAAGAAGAGGTCAGTTTGATCCTATCTCTCCTTCGTGGATGCGGGGAAAGAACGCTGGGTGTGGCTCTTCTCTCCTTTTTCTTCGCTGAGTCAACGCTGATTGCCGATGGTGTGACCTCTTACCTCTTCAGGACACATTTTTCATACAGATTGTTGAGTTTCCCGGTGGAATCGTATCGAATCTTGAGTTGGCGGTAGCCTCCTTCGTTGTACAACTGTCCAAACTCTTCCCGAGAGTAGAACGAGGTCGAATAGAGGGATTTTTGGCCTTCGAGCTTCCGCACCTTGGCTTCTATGGCCCTATTGAAGTATCCCTCTTCGTGATCGGTTTTCACCACGTCCCAGAATCCGAAATTGACGTACAGCTTGTGGGGTTTCATGGAATAGAGCGAATACGAGACCGACGGATCGTAGGCCGTCACAGGACAAGTCCAGACCGGCTTGATCCCGATCTCTTCGTGGAGGAACTGCGCAAATTCAGGCGCATGCTCGATGGGAATTTCGACATCCTGAATGACGGCTTCTTGCCGGCCCTCAAGAGCCTTGGAAATCCAGAGTGCCACGGGTGAACGACGAGACCACTTCAGTACCTTCCAATAGACCGACGAACACAGGCGCGGTTTCCCCCAGAGCCATCGCATGACGGGATACTGCAAGAAAAAATGTTTGGAGCACCAAAACCAATCGGTGTCCCAGCGCCAGAGATAGTCGTGAGCTGTGAGATAGTCGGTCTTCTTTTCCCGGATCGATTGATAGTAGATCTGCAGATAGGTGTAGTCGCTGAGCCATTCGGCGTGGTCGGTGAATTCACCCGTGGTGATGTAGAGCTCCTTATCGTGAAACATCGCCCCGTCAACGAAATCCACAGACCGTTCGTTGCACAATCGTGCCATCGCATGGAAATACTGTTCCCAGTCCGAATAGCGGTGATGTGTCAGTTTGACGAATGGCTTGATAGGAAGAAGCTGTACTTTGAGTTTCAGGATATACCCGAGCGTACCATAGGAATTCGGAAAGCCGAAATACAGATCGCGATGTTCATTCGATTGTGTCGCGAACACGACGCTTCCATCAGGAAGAAGGATTTCAAGCTCCTGCACGGTTTCATGCACAAATCCACACTTGAATGAAGTCGATTCGATGCCAATGCCCGCGATGGCTCCCCCAATGGTGATCGATTTAAGCTGGGGCACCACGGTGGGCATCAGATGGAACGGGAGGGTTTCTCTGACCAGCTCTTCGTAGGTCGTCAAGCCCTCGACTTCCGCAACCTGCTCCTGTTCATCGACGCGGATCACATGGTTGAAATCGCGCAGATCAAGCCGGTGTACCTGCTCCTGCGCACGCTGTCGAAAGAGATTGGACGTGGATTTTTCAAGCGCGAGTGGGTTGGACGCGTTCATCGTGCGGATGGCTGCCACCGCCCGCTCTCGTTTGCCAGCGTATTCTTGCTGTGAGATCATGCCGGTTATCGCACCGATTCATATCCGCCCAGTACACCCTGCTTGGACATCACAATTTGCCAGAGATGAATCTTCCGGGCGCGGAACGATCCTGCGAGGGATAACAAATAGTAGCGCCACATTCGATGGAACCGCTCGTCGAACTTTGCCTTAAATTCCCCCCAGTGTTTATCCACATTGTTCTGCCAGGCCACGAGCGTTTTGTCATAATCGGGTCCGAAATTGTGCCAATCTTCCATCACCAGCAGTCCATCCATTGCGGCGCTGAGCTGGGCCACAGAAGGAAGCATGCCGCCCGGGAAAATATATTTGTCGAACCATGGATCGGAGGTGGTGACTGAGGCATTGTTCCCGATGGTGTGGAGCAAGAAGAGGCCGTGCGGTTTCAATCTGCGGTGGGCTGTTTCCATCAGCGTCCGGTAATTCTTATATCCCACGTGTTCCGTCAGACCGATGGCGGCGACCTTATCGAATTCCCCGGTCGCTTCCCGGTAATCTCCCTGAATCACTTCAACGGGAAGACCCGCACACCATCGACGCGCAAAGGCAACTTGCTCCGAGGAAATATTATGGGCCACCACCGAACAGCCGTACTTGCTGGCCGCATATTGCGCGAATCCTCCCCACCCGCACCCGAGTTCGAGGATACGGTCGCCCTTGCGAAGCTGCAATTTCCGGCAGATCAACTCCAGCTTCTGTTCTTGTGCTTCTGCCAGCGTATGCGCCCCCTTCCAGTAGGCGCAGGTGTATTGCATGTGCGGGTCCAGCATCTTTTCGTAAAAGTCGTTGTCCAAATCGTAGTGTTGCTGCGCCACTCTCTTGGACATTTGTTTATTCTGCATATTGAAGAGGCGCGCTTTGACTGCATTGACGATGAGCTGCTTATCGACGACAGCCTGGTCCAGCTGGGCCATATGAACCTTTGAAAAGAACTCGTCCAGCTGGACGGCATCCCACCATCCATCCATATAGGACTCACCAAGTCCCAACGATCCCTCGGCCAGGACACGACCATAGAGTCCGTCATTATGCACCACGATATCTCCCGGCTTGGTGCCGTTGATTTGAATCTGGGCCTTGTCGAGCAATTGCTGAATACTCTGCTTGTGATTCATCGTGTGCGTATCCCTATCGACCTCAATTGGGTCTGTACGGCGGAAATCCTAATCATGGTCCCGGACTATAGGCGTGGGCGGAGTGCGCCCATATAGGATTCCCTCTCGGCGGCGATGGTTCTGGCTTTGACGTGTTCGGGAGGCGTTCGGAGGTCCCACACGATTCCGAACCAAGACAGCAGCGACAGGACGTAATAGGACACGTCCACTTCCCACCAAAACCACCCTTGATTGGCGGCCGACTGATAGTGATGGTGATTGTTGTGCCAGCCTTCTCCACAACATAGTATGGCAAGAATGAAACTGTTCTTACTCCCGTCGTTGGATTTGTACCTGACTCGACCGATCAAGTGCGCCAGGGAATTGATGAAGAATGTGCAATGATACAGTGCGGTCGTCGCAATAAAAAACCCCCAAAGGAGACCTGGAAAGCCCCAGATGCCATACATAAGCAGTGCGTAGCACAATGGCGGGATCCAGTAGTGCTTATTGAGGAAACAGATCTCAGGGTTTCGACGAAAGTCTCTCACGAGATTCAAATCGGTTCGCATATAATCTGCAGAGAGTATCCATCCGACGTGAGAAAACCACCACCCTTTTTGCAGTGGGGAATGCACGTCCTCTTCCTGATCTGAGTATTTATGGTGATGCCGATGGTGGGCCGCCCACCACAACACGCCCTTCTGCGCGGAGGTCATCGCGAGGAACGCCAGGAGAAACTGGAAGACCCGGCTGGTCTTGAACGAGCGATGGGAAAAATAGCGGTGATATCCCACCGTGACCGCAACCATTCTCAGATAGTAGCTGCCGACAGCGAGCAGAACCCATTCCCATCGAACCCCGGTCTGAACGGCCAAGAGACACATCAGATGGATGCTGAGAAAAGGAATGATGTCCCAATACTGAACGATACCCTTCCAGGGTTTGCCTACGAGGGAACCTTCGGTATGATTGGCCATTCCGTTCATGCAGAAACCGTTGTGCGTTGAGCCGCGCCACAAGTCGTCATTATGAGAGACCTCTTGCTGTCACGACCTCTTTATCATTACCTACCCCAGCACGATCGGGGCAGCCCATGTCATTACTGGCGCCGTTCGATATAGCTCATGGATCGCACGATCTTGGTCACACCGACGGCTCCGGAGCCGTCGTGTTTTCTGACTTGCATGGTCTGCTGTAAAGAGATGTTGTCGGTCTGGATTTCTTGAAGAGCAGCGGCTTCTGATGTGGTACCGAGACTCGTGACTCCCTCGACGGGTTTGCTCAGCATAAACGTGCTCCTCCTTCGACGGGTTATGCAAAAGGGATTATCCTTTGCATAGAGCCGCGAGGAACAGATGGCAGTTGAGACGCGCGTAAATAGCAAGTGTCTCTCGAACCGAGCCCCACCCTCACGGGTGTCTGCAAAACCATGTAAGAGGGTGGTCGTGAACGAGAACGGAAAGAGGGGACTGAATCCGAACCAGCTCAGACCTACTAACCTCCCTCGAGGTTTCCAGGTCGAACCGGCCCAGGTTGTCTCTCCCATGCCGGATGCTGGCAGGTCTTCGGGCTCGCGAGCACTTCGGCTTTCGCCGCGTTCCTACCATCCACCGCTTCCCAGCTCCAAAGAGCCAGTGCATGTGGTGGATTCGTTCTCGCTCACCGCTGCGGGGCAGTCCCGGAGTTGCACCGGGTTCCCTTTTTCTCTCTGAGAATACTCAGAGAACCAGCATAGGGCGCAGTCTATTGTGGCATCCGATATTTGTCAACAGAGATGTTGCGGGTTAAGGAATGATTCTGCCTCATCAACGTGATGTTCCAGACGAAGCACGAAACTTACCCCCATAGGCTTGCCTGATGTCCTACTCCCCAGGCTTTCGTCGGCATGACGGAACTCTATCGATTTCGAGCAACACCATGCGGTTGCCTTCGCCAGAGCCACCAATAGACAGCAGCGTTGAGAACGACCACCATTGTGCCCAACAGCAACTGAATGCCTCGTGTCAGATTATCCGGGTAGAGCAGCGGCAGCAGATATTGGGCGATGAAATCTGAACTATAGGTGGCCTGGCCACCCTGCGCGCGTAACCAATTCTCGAGCGGCGTAAGAGGGCAGATCCAACCGGTGAATTCGACGACCGCGCCCCAGAAAGCCGCCGGCAGGTGCAGCCACGCAATCCACCGCCATTTCAGCACGAGTAACCCGCCGCACAGGACGAAGACCACGAACGCCAGATGAAGAATGAGAACGAGATCGGCCAAGAATCGGTGCATGAGCCAACTCGGTTAGAACAAAGAGGGAGAATCATTCGGTTTTGGATACGTCAGCGTTCCCTTATCCACATGGGCAAAGGACGTGAGGATATGCGGGGCGGCATTCTCGGGAGACATGATATGCCGAACCTCCCAGTCACGACTCACCAGCACATCGGCGATCAGCGAGCGATGGCAGCGCCACGGCACCGCTTCCGCGCACATGACCGTCGTCTGTTCCTGGGAGCTGAACATTCGTAGCGCATCGATGGCTGCGCAAAATTCTTCCGTCTGCATATAGTCGGCGTACCCGCGAAAGCTGGCATTGCGCCATCCATCATTGATGGAATCCTTCTTCGGTTTTCGCAAACCGCCCAACTCCGGCAGATGGCGATACTGGAGGCCGGCATCGCGCAACGACAGGGCCAATGTGTCCGTATTGAATTGTGGATTGTGCCGTGAGCGTGGAATTGTTCGGACATCCACGAGGAGCCGAATTTCATGGGCCCTCAAGAGATCGATGAATGCATCGATCGGTCTGGTCGAATGGCCGACGGTCCAGAGAGTCGGTTGTCTAGCCTGCCCGCCGAGAGGCACGTCGTCACTGCGCTTGCGAGGTCGAGCGCCATTAACATGATCTTGGCGCGAAGAAAAACTTCCAAAGTGAATCTTCACTCCTCTGTCCGCGATTGCAGCAGAAGTGTTCATGAATCATGCAGGCTAAGCATAGATGAGTGTGGCACAGAGCGCGGGAAATCGCCACGGGCGGGACGTTAATCCGGCGGCATTTTATCGGGATCGATTTCGAGCAGCCGAAGCCGGCCGTTGGCAATGTGTTCAGTCTTGTAGAGACGATTACCCAGTTGGATGGTTCCTATAAGGAGACTGCCGCTGGCGACAAAGGTAAAGTCTCCCCTCGAAGGCTGTTTGAAGGTGCCACGGATGACGGCGGTGTCGTTGCTGCGGGAAACCGTCGATGTGATATCCAATTCGTGGCTGGATCCATCGAAGAGTTCGATGGCGATCCTGGAATGGGGTCTGGCCCCGGCATCCTTTAAGATTTGAAGCAATGGAAGATCGAGAGCGATTTCTCGATCGCGGAGCACCCATGGTCTTCGGGGCATCGGCGGCTGATTGGCGGAAGGAGGAGTGAGAACCGTCTGCCACAAACTCTTCGGCGTCGGGCGCTCATCGGCTCCCACAGGAAAAGAACACGCACAAACGAGCAGTCCGATAAGAAGCAGGTGTCGGTATGATAGGCGGTTGAATCTGTGCAACGCAAAAACCATCAGAGGTCGCCGGCCTGCCGAGCCCATATCGTCAGCTCTCCCGCATCTTCCAGGACATTCACCGGGACTTCATAATAGTTCTTGAGGGTTTGTTTGGCGTTGGGTCTGAATGGTTTCATCCCGCGCTCGCGGTATCGTGGCGACGTGGTCGCATTCGTCTTGAAATAGAGGCGGCCCTTCTGGACGATACCGAAGAACACCCTATCACAGTTGAGCCCATATCCGCCGAACATGGCGCGGCACGTCAATCCCTGCAGCTCGCTGAGTTGATCCAGCACGAAGTCCTTGAATCCATCGTGCTTCAACGCCACGGCAGTCTCACAACGGTTTGCGCGCCGAGACCATTCTGACGGCGAGGGGAAAGGTGACTCTGTTGCCACGCTGGTATTGGGTTCCAGCTTGGATGATGAGGCGCTTCACCTCT
>DATIQH010000461.1:0-1930 GCA_035471155.1 Nitrospiraceae bacterium
TAGGAGTTCTTGCGTACCGACTCGTTTTTCCTCAACCCCTAGGATTTAGCCTGAATCAAAGTCCTTCGTTGATAACCGATAGCGAGCATGACGACTCCCACGACGATCATGGGGAAGGAGAGGAGCTGGCCCATGGAAAAAGATCCGAGAATAAAACCGAGATGGGCATCCGGTTCACGAACGTATTCCACAATCATCCGACAGACTCCATAGCCGGTGATGAAGGTCCAGAAGAGGGTACCGGGGGGCGGGGTAGTTTTATTAACGATCCAGATCAAAGTGAACAAGAACAGACCCTCAAGCCCTGCCTCATACAGCTGTGAGGGATGACGACAGGCAGGCCCTCCACTTGGAAATACCATACACCAGTCAACATCGGTCGCTCGGCCATACAACTCCCCGTTGATGAAGTTACCGATTCGCCCAAACCCTAGTCCGATCGGCGTGACGGCAGCGGCTAAGTCCGCAACCTGGTAAGCAGGAATACTCTGCCGTTGGCTGAACCAAAATAAAGCGACGATAACTCCGATCAGGCCGCCATGGAAGGACATGCCCCCTTCCCAGACTGCGACGATGCTCGCCGGATGCTGCATGTAGTACGAAAAATTATAGAAGAGCGTGTAGCCGAGCCGACCTCCGATAAACACTCCGAACGCAGCCCATACAATCATATCGTAGACTTGGTTCTTGGTCATGGAGAGGCCGCCTGACTCCACGCGACGCTTTATCAGGAAATAGGCGGAGGTCAGCCCAATCAGATACATCAGGCCATACCAGCGAAACTGCAGGGGCCCCAGCTCCAAGAAGACCGGGTTGATATTGGGGTAAGGGATTGCGTGCAACCAAGTCATGAATGCCTCATGTGGCGTATTTGACGATAATAGGTGAGGGTCTCAACCATTGCAAGCGCGTGAATAGCTCACGGAGAGTCTGTCCCAGTCCTTGCACAGAGCCAGTTTATGAGACCTGCTACTTTCGTATGTTGGTTTTCTGTCACGTCTGTGTTGTGAACTGTGAAAAAAACACAACTGAAAATCGATCGGTATTATTTGTGGGAACGAGATAGAAGCGAATCATTGGAAGTTTTCGCAACTTCTCCTCTGGCACGCTTGATGCTGAGAGAAGCAGCATTAGCGTGCCGACAATCACATTCTTCATTTAACTGTTTGAAGGAGGTTCACCATGTCGAACCAGGGACGTCAGGCAGCGAAGGTCGCAGCGTTGGTGGCGGGTGGGGCGGTGATTGGAGCGGGGATGGGACTACTCTTCGCGCCGCAAACAGGCGCGGAAACCCGGCGTGGGGTGAGCCGCTATGCGAAGAAGGCCCAAGTGCAGGCGACTCGATGGAGTCGATCAGTCCAATCGGGCGTGAAAGAAGCGATGGATCGCAGTAAGTCTCTTATTCACAAGGAAGATGAGAGACCGCGGATCGAAGCGGTGTAACCGCATCGAATTGCGTAGTGATTCAGATCGGGCGCCAACTGGCTGTTCCTCGACAGCTGTGAAACGTGCAGCCTGGCCTGTCCTCGCGGCAAGTCTGCGCTTAGACACTGACCTTGACCGACCTCGGCTCCGATGCTAGAGTCCCGCCACTGTGCGGGAGTGGCGAAATAGGCATACGCACAAGACTTAAAATCTTGTATCCGCAAGGGTGTGCGGGTTCGATCCCCGCCTCCCGCACCAGAAACTAATGGGCTGCGGTTGATGCTTCCAGCTCTCGATTAAGATCTGCTCGCGGCTGCGCCGTCGCGCCGCCACGACGCGCGGAACGCCGGCGCGCGAACTCTCGTCCAGGATCCAACGCAACTCGCTGGACACGTCGCCGGCCGACTGCCAGCGATCGTCGGGGCTCTTCGCCAGGCAGCGCCGCACGACGCGGTCCAGGGCCGGGGGCGAAAGCGGTTGCAATTCGGAGATCGGCTAATCTTTA
>DATIQH010000462.1:0-9850 GCA_035471155.1 Nitrospiraceae bacterium
AGATGCTGCGCATGAAATGGGCTACGTCATCCTGATTGACGGCACCACCCATAATCGAAGACTGGGCGACGTTACTCGACTTCTTCCCAGTCAGACCGGACTCAACTTCGTCCACGATCAACTCCACCGGCATCGACTGGCCGCCATACACCCTCGGCCCGCCGATGATCTTGGCCTTGGAGTAGCCGTAGATCGCAGTGGCTACTTCCTTCGCCAGCCATCCGACATAGTTGAACTCAGGGACGACAATGAGCTTCGCTTTGCCACAGAGCTGCCGTAGTTCCTTCGTTGGAAACGGGCGAAGCGAGCGAACCTTGATCAACCCGATCTTGATACCCTTCTCCGCGCAAATCCGAACGGCTTCCCTCGACTGAGCTGCGGCGCTGCCTGACGCAATGATCACCGCCTCGGCATCGTCGACATTCTCCGCCGTGAGCAGCCCGCCCATATACTGATTGATGTACTTGCGTGAGCGTTCGACTGCCGCCCATACTTCCTGCTGCCAGACTGCATGGATGTTGTAAGCCATGAAGTTGGACTTCTGAACAGGGGCGTCTCGGGACAAGCGGGCGGGAGGATTCTCCGCATCGAGGACTGGCACCGCACCGCGCCAGGCTTCGCGAGGGGGCAGCTTCATGCTGCGATCCTGCATTCGGACGTACCCACGGGCGTGAGTCACAAAGAAGCCGTCGCAACAGACCCCAACGGGAAGTGTCACATCGTTCTTCTCGCTGATCGTAAACCCAGCCATAGTGAAATCGAACATATCCTGCTGGTTTTCAGCATGGAAGACGATCATGCCAGAATTCAATAGATAGGCCACTTCGATATTGTCAGGCTGAATGGCTAAGGGAGCATTGACAACGCGGCAGGTGAACATGGCAACAACCGGCAGCCGATGCCCAGGCCAGGACGCAATGCCTTCCAATCCTCTGAGCGTACCGGGGCCGGCGGTCGCTGTATAGCAACGGACACCTGAGCGGGATCCACCGGCAATCGCTGCCATCACGCCAACTTCTTCTTCACCACGATAGTATTCTTTGACGTACCCCTCGCCATAGAGCACACCGACCAATTGCATCGTTTCGCTCTGCGGGGTAATGGGATAGGCAATGGCCAGGTCCACGTTGGAGCGCCGAACGGCCTCTTTGGCCGCTTCACTGCCCGTAATGAACTCTTTCGTTCGCGGGGCTTCGAGAAACAGATACTCAGGCGAAACTACCCTCTGCCGCTTTGCTTCGGCATGGGGATCTTTCCTCGCTGCACTCTCGACTGGCTTAGGCGCCGCAACACTCGTGATGGGATCGCCCTGCGGGTTCGTCTTTTGTTCTGCTTCGAGTGCTTCGCTCATGATGACACCTCTTAGCTATATCGCCCGTGCTGTTCGATCCTGCTCAGCCTTCACGCTTCATCTGCTCAGCCGAATGGCCGAAGGCAGCCGCGCCGGCAACGCCCACGGTAACGGGCGCAAAGGTGAGGGGATTGGTGTGAGTTTTCCCACCGTGGACTCTCGATTGCGTACCGGTGAACCGTACATTTTCACCGTTATCAGGCAGCTTGATACCCAATTCTTCCCGAACCTTTTTGAAGATCTGGGCGGTCTTCTTCAACTTGATCGTGTCTGAGTCCCGGATCGTCAGCATCGCATCTTCATGCCCCTGCTCTGCACAGATTGCCATGGTGAGACAGTTCGTCCCGGCGCGAATCATTTTCAAGGTCAAGTTGGCATAATGGCAATGCACGCCGATGAAAATACAGGCCTCGATCTTGTTGCCCCAAATCGTGAGGTTCGGATGGTTCGGATTAATGACCTCTTCTGGATCGATTTTCGGATATTTCGGGCGATAGTCCGGCATAGGGATAATCATGACGTCGGGGATCTGAGCGGCGATTTCCAACACAGCCTTGGCCTTTTCAATAGCATGTTCGTTCCAGGCCCAAAGCACCAGCGGTCCCGGGAAGATTGTGGCGTTAGGACTGGTCAGCATTTTACGAGCCATCTCTTCGATGACCTTGTCCTCATTCTCCTCCAACAATCCGTAATAGAGCCCCTGTCCTGGGTCAGGCAGCGATACCCCTAGCTGGGCCGCAGACGGCGGATGAAATCCGGCGGGACCAGGCACAATGATGCGTTCTCGTGTATCTGACGTCGTTGCCACTCCTGTACCTCCTTAATTACCCACCACAATCATCGGATTGGACAGGACTGCAACGGTAGTTTTTTCTTCGTACCGAATGTTGTCGGTAACAGCGGCCAGCGGCAATTGATCGATCATGATCATTTTAATGGCATTGTTTTTCGCCATGTTGTCGCACACCCAGACACACTGCGCGCAACCTTTGCATCGATCCACTGCCACATACGCAGTGCCGTACTTGAAGCCCTTATCTCTCCCCATGTCTTCGCTGTACTGGATGGTATTCGCTTCAGGACAATACTGCGTACAGAGCTTGCAGCTCTTCGAGGCACAGATTTCAACATCGATATTGGCTACCAGATACATGATGCTCCTTCGTACTAAATCTGGTTAGGCGCTTACGGTCGCACGAGTTTCAGATCGTTTGACCGACGTCGCAGCCCAACCATGATCGACTGCGTAATTCCAGCCGGCTTGAATCACCGCCACGTTTTTATCGATCAGCTCCTGTTTCTTCTTGAACTTCCGTTCGACGACACTGTCCAACGCCGCAGTTCCTCCTGAGACGACAAATCCCTTGCCAAGGAATCGATCCTTCACTGACTGCTCCAGCGCTTCAACCGAAGTCAGTCCTGTGATGGCTCCAATAGCGCCCATCAGCGCCATGTTTGTCGCGAGATCCATCCCCGCAACTTCGAGAGACAGTTTGGTCGCCGGGAAGTAGTAGAGTTTCGCGCGACGCTCTTCCAGCTCGCGCTGCTGATCCCTGTGAAGGCTCATCGGGCCATCGTTATTGATCAACGCAATCCCATCCTCTTTCAACCCAAAGTAGAACGGCATCGTATAGGATTTGCCGTGAGTGATGACCTGAGGATGGAAGATAATGATGATGTGTGGGAAGGTAATTTCCCCAATTTCGTAGATCGGCTCATCCGACACACGGACATAGCTTTCGACCGGCGCCATCCGCTTTTCCGATCCGTAAAATGGGACGATCGTGCTTTCACCGCCGAAATTGATTACTGCGGTGCTCAGGATGTGCGATCCCGTCACAACACCCTGCCCGCCAACCCCTGCCATTCGAATGTTGAAACGCTTTGCCATATCCGAGCCTCCCTCCGAATCGTTTACGCCTTGTTTGGAATTGCTGCAGCAGGGGCAGCTGGCTTCGGAAGATAGTCCTTGTAGCCATACCGCTCGGTCAGATACTGCTTGGCCTCTTCGCTCACGTATTCCGTAAACTGATACCGATCGTTCTCAACGGTCTTCGCGTCTTCCATCACCTTGTCGGTTGGAATCGCGTACTCGATGTTGCAGGAGGTATAGGCTTGAATGTAGGTCGAGCCCACTTCGCGGGCAATCAGGACAGCCTTCTTGATGACACTCTCGACACGGCGAGGATTGTTCGGAACGACTGTCGCGACATACGCACATCCGGCTACCTTCGCCATTTGCAACATGTCCATCTTCTCGAACTTCTTCCCCAAGGGGGCCATCTTTAAGACGGCGCCACGATTGGTCATTCCGCTCTCCTGCCCACCGGTGTTGCCGTACACTTCGTTGTCCAACATGATCGTCGTGAATCGTTCCTTTCGGAACCAGGAATGGAGCACTTGCTGGAAACCGATGTCCGCCGTGCCGCCGTCTCCCGCCATCACCACTACATCTTTCGGCTTGTCACCGAACCGCAACCGCAACCCGCGGGACAATCCGCTTGCAACGCCGTTCTGATCGCCATAGTTTCCATACACAAACGGGATTGCAGCCTGTGAAATCGCTAACCGTCCACAGCCTGCCGTACCAACTGTGATGGTGTCTTCGGGGTTGGGGAAGGCGATGATTGCCAGTCGGATAAACAGCGTCATTGCGCAACCGGCACACATAGGATGCTCTTCAAGAATTTCCTTGAAGCTCCCCATTTGGGAAACCGAAATTTTCTTTCCAAAAGGGCCATGCTCAACCATGTCCCGATATTCCTTGGGCATGAACTTCTCAAATCCACCTGAAAACTTCACATAATCAAGACTCATCGGAACACCTCCCTCTATCGTGGCAATAGAAATCCGTTGCCGGCCGGAAAGATATAGTTATATGCAACAAGTCCGCACAAATTTGAGGTCGACTGAACTGGACTGATCTACTCACAGGGTTGCGTATGGTAGCAAAGCCTAAAAAAGACTGTCAATGAGAAACATCCAATGCACTCGAATCATACGATCACTGAAAGATATTATAACTTCCTGATAATCAACGCAACTTCTCAGAAGGCCCACGATGTCCGAAAGAAGGCCTAGCACGCTCTACACCTGTAGGCCATTCGCCCTAACAAGCTGTATTTTGCTCTGTTTCCGCGCCTGCCAAACACGCGCCCGATTTTATGGTATTGGAAAGAGAGATTGCTGATTCCACAAAACCCGTCTAGACTAGACTCCTATGTCAACACGCGTGATCATTCCTGGGGAAACCGAAGGCGATCAGCAGGCCGGGGGAGTCCATAAACGCCCTCCGATTCCGGACAGTTCACTCAAAGCCGAGTGTCCGAAATTCATGAGCCACGGCCCCTGCGGAGGCGTTCGAAAAGGAGGCTTGTGCGAAGTATACCCGGAGATGGCTTGCCCCTGGGTCACCCTCTACATTCAACTGGAAAAAATCGGACAGGTGGAGTGGATGAAACAGGTCTAGGGAGACATGAAACGTGAAACGTGAAACGGCAGGAAGAAAATCGAAGACCACAAAACTTGGCTACAACGAGCAACATGCCAAAAGCGGTATTACTGCTCCGTTGCCGGACATCGAAACATTCCCGAACCAATACAAAGGTTACGAGATTACCATCGAGATCCCGGAATATACCGCGATCTGCCCGAAAACCGGCCTTCCGGACTTCGGCACCATCACGCTGCATTACATGCCGGACAAAAAGTGCTTGGAGCTGAAGTCCTTGAAGATGTATCTCTATGCGTACAGAAATCTCGGCATCTTTTATGAAAACGCGGTCAACCGCATCCTGCTCGACATCGTGAAGGCTTGTCGGCCTGTATGGGTCAGAGTAACCGGCACCTTCGCCGCCCGTGGCGGACTTCGAAGCATCATTGAGGCAAAATACCCATGAGCCTCATCCGCCATCCATGCCCTTGAACCTGATAGATTCCCGTTCATGGCTACCTATGCAATCGGCGACACTCAGGGCTGCCTCGCTCCCCTCAGGCAACTCCTCGATCGGATGTCATTCGATCCACAGACGGATCGATTGTGGCTGGTCGGCGACCTCGTCAATCGTGGCCCCGACTCTCTGGCCCTCCTCAGGTTCGTGCGAAGCCTCGGGGACAGCGTTCGCATGGTGCTGGGCAATCATGATCTCTTCTTGCTCGCAGCAGCAGAAGACATTGTCACACTGCGACAGAAGGATACGATCCACGATGTCCTGGGCGCAAAAGATCGTGGTGAACTGATCGCCTGGCTCCGCCGCCAGCCACTCCATCATCGCGAGGGATCATTTCTGATGATCCACGCAGGGCTGCTCCCGCAGTGGACCATTGACGAATCGGTAAGATTGGCGCGTGAAGTTGAGTCGGTGCTCGCAGGCCCAGACTATCGCTCGTTCCTCCACAGCTTATTTCATGGGCCGGCTCCACAGTGGGATTCCTCGCTGAGAGGAGTGGAGAAGCTCGTGAGCATCACTCGTGTGTTGACCAGGATGCGAACCTGCACGACAGCCGGTGAGATGTCGGGATTCTCCGGCCCTCTGGAACAGACGCCTGCCGGCTATCTTCCCTGGTTCCGACTTCCACATCGACGCCAGACGGATGTCACTATCGTTTGCGGTCATTGGGCCGCACTGGGGTTACACCTCGAACCCAATCTCTTGGCGATCGATAGCGGATGTGTCTGGGGTAAAAAGTTGACCGCGGTTCGACTCGAAGATCGCCAGGTATTTCAAACGTCTTGTAAAGGCGGTTCGACCACAGGTGATTGAACCGCAGCCACCTGATCCAACTTGGCCTCGTTATTCCACGCGCCTGTTTCCGTCTTATCGATTCCTTCCAGGGAAGAATTCTCACCCACGCCGTGATCCACGCGGCCACTCCTACGGCAAACCCGAGCCTAAGCCCTCGAAGTTTCTGCCTGAGGATTGGCCTAAATCAGACGACTATCTGTACGGGATCGACCTCTACAACTTCGCCTACTGGTGGGAATGTCACGAAATCTTCGAAGGGTTCTGGCATGCAGCAGGGCACCGCACCGAGCAAGGAAACTTCTTCCAAGCCCTTATCCAATTCGCCGCCGCCAATCTCAAACGATTCATCGGCAACCACCGGGCAGCGGGAAATCTGATAACCAATGGTATCGTTCGATTGCAGAAGACCCCGAAGCTCTATATGGGAATCGACGTGGCTAGATTCACAGAAGACGTTCAGCAACACATGATCGGTTCAGACTTTCGCACTCCGCTCATTCGCCTGCATGAGCGGGAACTAGCGTAGGACTTCGCCGTGCCGGCAGCCCTCAGACACCCAACGCCAAACGAACGAGTGGTACTTTCTCACCAATTCCGAACGATAACGGTTCCTTTACGTCGTCCGGATTCACATAGGTCCCGAACAATCGGTCCCAGACGGTAAAAAACGCCCCAAGGTTCGCCTTGTAGTGGGCAGGGTTGTCGCTATGATGAATGTGGTGATACCGCGGCGTCACGATCAACCACTCCAACCAATTGGATCGCCATGTGACGTTGACATGCATCCAGTCGTTTTGCAGGGAATTGAACACGCCAACCATCAATCCCATCCACCAGGGCGCCCCTCCCAGGAACGACCAGGCGAAGATATACGGCAGGTTCACAAGAACCTGTTGGGGCAGCGTGGTACGCGCCCCAGCCAGCCAATACATATAGGTTGGGGCATGATGCCATTTATGGATACGCCAGACATGTGTCGTGTGCATGAGGCGGTGCACCCAGTAGTGGCCGAAGTCCGCGATCACGATATAGCACAACACGCGGACCAGGAACGGCATGGCCAGAATCGCGTCCGGCAGCTGGGGGCGGAAGGCAACATACCGATCGATGTATCCTGCCGATGGAAAGATGACATACTGAAACACGACGGCGACCGTCAGATCCTTCAGAATCACCTTGCGATAGGACACCTCTCGAGCCGGACGCCACAGCTCAATTGCCGTAATCCCGATCAGTCTTCCGAGAAACAACAAGGGGAAAAACAGATCGTGATCGAGCAGAAATTTGCGAAATTCACTGCTGAGCAGCCACTCGATCCACTCCATCACGCATCACCTCGATTTCCTGATCAGCCTGAAACGAAGTGTATAAAACCTGAGCAAAACGGTCTGCTGCCCGTCAAAACACAATGTCGAGGCCCAGCAACAACGGAGGGGAGCATGGAAGGTACGAGGACGAAGCGGCCGGTTTGATAGGACTCGCCAACGGTCAATGATAGCTTTCAGAATCGCTAGGAAACTTACCTTCCTCAACTTCTTCCTTATAGCGGCGAAGGGCTTGGAGCGCATCGGCCTTGAGGTGGGCATAGGGTTTGACAAACTTCGGTACGAACTCATCGAAAAGACCGAGAAGATCATAGAGCACAAGGACCTGACCGTCACAGTGGGGGCCTGCCCCGATTCCAATGGTCGGAACGGTCAATTGTTCCGTGATGGTCTTGGCTAACTCGGCAGGAATCGCTTCGAGCACGATGGCAAAGGCGCCGGCTGCCTCGAGAGTCTTGGCATCGTTCAGCAAGGCCAGCGCATGGTCCGATTCTCTTCCTTGTACTTTGTAGCCGCCAAATCGATGGACAGATTGTGGAGTCATGCCGAGATGTCCCATCACCGGGATGCCGATACCGGTCATCGCAGCCACCCGATCGGCCACCACTGCGCCGCCCTCCAGCTTGACGGCCTGAGCCCCGGCCTGTAGAAACCGTCCTGCATTGTGGAGTGCGTCTTCCTGGTTGGCTTGATAGGACATGAACGGCATATCGCCGATGACAAGCGCTCGTTGGGCCGCTCCGGCCACCAACTTCGTGTGGTACAACATGTCCTCCATCGTCACAGAAAGTGTATTGGCCTTCCCTTGCACCACCACCCCGAGCGAATCGCCGACTAAGATGGCCTCAATGCCGGCCTGCTCCACAATGCGTGTAAACAGCGCGTCATAGGCCGTGACGATGATGAGCTTCTTCTTGTCACGTTTGTGTTGCTGAAACTCAGGAATTGTCATCAACCCACTTCCGATTTGGTGATAATATCCCCCAGCCGGTGCGTAGCCTTGATCGCCATAATATGGACTCCGTCGCAGTGGGGCCGCACCGCCTTGATCGTCCGCACCGCGATATCCACCCCCACATCCTCTGCGCGATCGGGGCCGGCCGCCCTGAGTTCATCGATCATCTCCTGGGGAACCGACACGCCGGGAATATTCGCATTCATGAACTCCGCCATCTTGGCGTTCCGAAGAACGAGAATGCCCGCCAGCACCTTGGCCTTGAAAGGGCGAACCGCTTTCATAAAGGACGCGAACTGCTCCGGATGGTAAATCGCCTGCGTCTGGAAAAACTGAGCGCCTGCTTTCACCTTCACTTCAAACTTCGCAAGCATGGGTCCCAGCGGATCTGCCTCCGGCGTCACGGCGGCGCCGATTGTAAACGATGTCGAGCCGTCCAGCTTGTTACCGGCCATATCCCGTCCATTATTGAGGCCTTGTACCAACTGCATCACTTGGACGGAATCCAGATCATAGACCGGCTTGGCCTCTTTATGATCTCCAACGGTCGGATAGTCCCCGGTGAGGCACAGAATATTCCGGATACCGAGCATGGAGGCGCCCATGAGATCCGACTGAATCCCAATCCGATTCCGATCGCGGCAGGTCATCTGCATCACCGGATCATGGCCGAGTTCGTACAGAAGGCGGCAGACGGAGAGAGACCCGGCTCGCACCACGGCGGCCGTGTTGTCCGTCACATTGACTCCATGCACACGCCCCACTAACTGCTTGGCGTTCTCCAGCACGCTGGAGATGTTGGTGCCCTTGGGCGGATTGTACTCAATCGTGACAGCGAACTGTCCCTGATCCAGCACCTCTCGTAATCGCCTCGGCTCCCGGCTCATCTTCTTCCCGTACCCCCTTACACTTCACCCGCTGTTGTAGGAGGATTGGGGGCTCCCTACTGCGCGCATTGACCGAGCACATTCTGATCGTGCGCGGGCAGCGAGCAAGGGCCCCCTCATCCTTCTACAACATCTTCGCCATTCTCTTCGCAGACTCCACCGTGTTATCCAGCAACATCGCAATCGTCATCGGCCCGACACCTCCCGGCACAGGGCTGATCCAGCCCGCCTTCTGACTGACCGGCTCAAAGTCGACATCACCACACAATTTGCCTTCAGGAGTTTTGTTTGTTCCCACATCGATGACGACGGCTCCCTCGCGCACCATGTCGGCTGTGACAAACTTGGCCTTCCCGATCGCGACGAGCAACAACTCTGCTTCACGGCAGACTGCCGGCAAATCCTTCGTCTTGGAGTGGCAAATCGTCACCGTGGCGTTGCGCTGGAGCAACATGAGCGCTAACGGCTTGCCGACGATATTGCTTCGCCCCAAGACCACGGCGCGCTTTCCTTCGATGCTCACGCCGGTGGATTCGATCATCTTAATGACACCTTTCGGCGTACAGGCTTCAAATACTGGATGCCCC
>DATIQH010000463.1:0-7160 GCA_035471155.1 Nitrospiraceae bacterium
TGTCAGGCCGCCGGAGGTTCGCCCGCTTGAGTGGTTCGCGTTGGTCCGCGCCGGTGTCGTGATGATGGCTGAGACGAGAAAGGCTGTGCACCATGGGCCGGCCTGGTTTGCGGAAATGAAAGCGATGGCCGCCGAGCATCGTGCCGACCGGATTCGGGCCCTCTCAGGCGAAGACATTGCCCTGCGCCTCGATGCCATCTCGCAATGGCTCGATAAGCGTGAACTGACATTTGCCATTGCGGGAGGAGTCGCGCATTGCCTGCAAGCATTGGGCGGTCTGCTGCCTCGCTGGCTAGGCGAAGACTGGAGAGCCTTGCTGAATGGGGCGTTGCAGGGCCAGGCGGCGGTGATCAGCGCGCAACAGATTGTTAGACTGGCGGAAATAGTGGGCATGGTTCGGCGCGACCCGTCAGTGACTTCGCTGTTCACCGCAGAGGAATGGAACCCGGTTGAGGTTCGGCGCAAGCTCGATGGAACTGACGTTCTGCGCGCCTTTAACCGGTATCTCGACGACTATGGCCACCGAGGGGTCGGTGAGTCGGACCCCATGGCGCCTCGGTTTGCAGATCGTCCGGAGTTGTTGCTGACGTTATTGCGGACGCAGATGTTGGCTCCAACCAGCGCCACTCCGGCGGACATTCTTCAACGCCAAACCATGGTGCGGGAACGGGCGCTAGCAGAGATTCGCGCTAGATTCGGAGGGCGATTCCATCGATGGGCCGTCTTTTCTTGGTGGTATCGACGGCTATGCCGGTTCTTCGCCCTGCGGGAAGCGAATCGACATCATCTGATGTACTACTCGGCAGCGGTACGTAGCCTCCTGCTTCGCTTGGGCGAATGCCTGGTCGAACGGGGGCAACTCTCGTCGCAGGAGGATATTTTCTACTTCAAGATCGAGGAACGCCCGGAATTGTTAGCCACAGGATCGAGTCATTGGCAAGGGATCATTCAGGCTCGCCGGGCCGAGCGGGACCGTTACGCCACGATCAGTGTTCCAGATACGATTCAGGATTGGAAGGATATGGTCCGAGGCACGGACGCATCTTCCGTTGTGGCTTCGGAGGGGGTGCTGCGCGGTATTCCTATTAGTGGGGGGCAGGTCTTGGGACCGATCCGCTTCGTCCGATCGATGGAGGATTGGAGCGGGGTCCGTCGTGGCGACATTCTCGTCGTGTCGGTCATCGACCCCGGCCTGGCGCCGTTGTTCGCTGTGGCAGCGGGGCTGGTCGCCGAGATGGGCGGGACACTTTCGCATGGGGCCATCATTGCCCGCGAATATGGATTGCCGGCAGTCGTGAATGTGTCAGGTATTACCACCAAACTAAAAGAAGGTGATCGAATCAGCTTGGATGCGGAGCGCGGAGAGATCATCGTCCAAGAGCGAGGATGAGATGTATGTGCGAGACCGCAATCATCCGGTCGATCATGCTGCGATGTTGTAGGGCTGAATGTCTCTAGTGATGTTGCCGTATTGACCTTTCTGGGGCGTATACGTATTGTTAAAAGTCATTCTTTCCGCATCTCGACACCCGACAGTTTGGCGAATTAGGGATCGGCGACAAGGGTGGATGGTTATCCATGATTGATAGCATGGTCTTCGGCGCGGGGATCCTCATTGGAGCTATCCTCGGCGCGCTGATCGTGGGGTTTTGGGTTGCGGCCCGCGTGCGCGCGAACGTGCAGGCACAATTGCTGGCTGCCGGCGAACGGGCGCAGCGGTCAGAATCGCTTGCAGAGGAATTGCGCCGCCAGGCCCTGCAAGACCGCGCCGATCTCGATCGGATCAGGCAGGATCTTTCGGAGGCTTCCCAAGCTCGTGCCGTAGCGGAGACCAGAGCCGCCGAGGCTGCGCTCCACCTCAACGAACAAAAGACTCTATTGGATCGGGCCAGGCAGGAGTTGGCCGAGACCTTCCAGGCGCTCTCCGGCGAAGCCCTCAAACAGAACAACGAAGCCTTTCTGAGCCTCGCGCGGAGCTCATTCGAAACGCTCCAATCCGAGGCCAAGGGTGACCTCGCTCAACGGCAACAGGCGATCGATAGTCTGGTCAAGCCCCTCCAAGATTCGTTGTCTCGATACGATGACCAACTTCGGCAGCTGGAGCAATCGAGGCAAGCGGCCTATGGAGGCCTCGATCAGCATCTCAAGCTTCTGACCGAGTCACAGCAGCGGCTGCAGTCGGAGACCGGCAATCTGGTGAAGGCGCTCCGCGCACCGACTATCCGCGGCCAATGGGGCGAGATTACGCTCAAGCGTGTGGCCGAGTTGGCCGGCATGGTGGCACATTGCGATTTTTTCGAGCAGGAATCTATCACGGTCGAGGGCGGCCGGCTCCGTCCCGACATGGTGGTCCAATTGCCGGGTGGGCGGCAGATCATTGTGGATGCCAAGACCGTGCTGGCAGGCTATCTGGATGCGCATGAAGCTTCGACGGAGGAGCTCCGTCTCGAAGGAATGCGGCGTCATGCCGCCCAAGTGCGATCGCGCATGGATGAATTGAGCGTGAAAGCCTATTGGAGTCAGTTCGCGCAAGCGCCGGAGTTTGTCGTGCTGTTCTTGCCGGGCGAGCAGTTTCTTGGCGCTGCGCTGGAGCATGATCCGAGACTCATCGAGGATGGGTTTCTTCGCAGTGTCGTCCTTGCCACCCCCACGACGCTCATGGCGCTCTTACGGGCAGTCGCCTACGGATGGCGGCAGGAACGGTTGACCGAGCATGCAGAGGAGGCCGGGCGGTTGGGGAAGGATCTCTACGAACGGATGGCCGTGCTGACAGAGCATTTGAACGATGTCGGGCAGGCGCTTGGGAAGAGCGTTCTGGCATACAACAAAGCGATCGGGTCGCTCGAAACGAGAATTCTGCCTGCGGCCCGCCGGTTCAAGGAGCTCGGTGTCTCGTCGGAGAAAGAGATTCCTATGTTGGATCCGGTGGAGTTGGTCTCGCGCAAAGCGTTGCCGTTTGATGGCGAATGAGGAGTTCCTGATGGCCGATGAGCAGGCGATGGTAGAAACATTTCATCGGACGTTCGATATCCTCGTGAGCCCAGTCCCGACGGTCGCCGACGGGAGCACGCGCGAACTGCGTGTCAAGCTGATTCAAGAGGAATTTGACGAATTGAAAGAGGCTCTCGCGGCAGAAGATCTTTCGTCCATTGCCAAGGAGATGGCAGATCTCCTCTACGTGGTCTCCGGCACAGCCGTATCCTATGGCATCGATATGCATCCTGTCTTTCGAGAAGTCCATCGCTCCAATATGAGCAAGATCGGCGGCTATAAGCGTGAAGATGGGAAATGGGTGAAGCCGGCCACCTATTCGCCTGCCCTCATCGAACCGATGGTCATGGAACAGGGACCGGCGCAGCGCAAGGTCCATTCAGACTCATGAGGGAACTGCACTGTCCAGTTTGTGGAAACTCCTTCGTTCGCATGACCTACCAAGAGAGCAGGGCCGAGCGCCTGTTAAGCCATCTCAACATCTTTCCGTTTCGATGCCAGCTCTGCACAAACCGGTTTCGTGCGTTCTATTCCGGCGGGCGCTACAACACGCAGGCATTCGATCGGCGAGAGTTCACGCGACTGGCGACCTCCATCGAAGCCCAGATTCTCGACTACAAGCAGCCGGTCGTGACGAATCGAGTCACTGACATATCGATGGATGGCTGTACCTTGCAGGCGAAGGGGTTTCAGAAAGGGACCTTTCTCGAGTTGGTCTTGAAGCCGACGGTGGAAGAGCAAACGATTCGAATTGAAACGGCGATGGTCTGTTCCGTTCGCCCCTTATCGATAGGAGTCCGTTTCCTGGAGATGCCACCGGACCATTACCGCCGTTTGGCTCAGGTCGTCCTTGGACTCTTAGTCGGTCAAGGCCTCGGTCCTACGCTCAACGCCTAGCCGGCATTTTCACCAGCAGACTGTCGATCAAGCGGGTTGGTCCGATCCTGACCGCACCTAGAAGCACCGCGCGGGCGGTAACGGCTGAAAGAGGTTCCAGACTGTTCGGATCGCAGACCGCCAGGTATTCAACATGGATAGCGGGCGCCTGTTCGACAGTCTGCCTCATGATCCGCTCGATTGCAGCTCCGTCGTGTATTCCACTCATTATCTTCTGTCTGCCGGTCTGGAGCGCTTGAAAGAGCAAAGGAGCAATCCGACGTTCGTCGGCGTTGAGATACACGTTGCGTGAACTCATGGCCAGTCCGTCCCTCTCTCTGACTGTCCGGCGTATCTGAATCGTCACGCCGAGATTGAGATCGTTCACAAGCTGTCGAACCAGTGCAGCCTGTTGATAATCTTTCTGGCCAAACAAGGCGAGATGGGGGCGCACGATTCCGAAAAGTTTCGTCACGACCGTGGCGACGCCGGCGAAATGATGGGGCCGAGCCGCTCCTTCCCATTGGTGCGCGAGTATCGGCACGGTCACGGTTGTTTGAAAGCCTTCGGGATACATGCCTCTGGCAGTGGGCTCGAAACAGATATCCACCCCTTCTTCCCGGCACAGCGCACGATCGCGGGTAATCGGGCGGGGATACGCGGATAAGTCTTCGCTCTGGCCGAACTGGGTCGGATTGACAAAGATACTCACGACGAGCGCATCGCATTGGAATCGCGCGGCTCGAATGAGGGAACGATGGCCGTCATGCAGCGCGCCCATCGTGGGCACAAATCCGACGGTCACACCTTTCCGTCGTAGTCGTTCGCTCCATGCAGCCATGGAAGGTGCAGTGCGTAAGATCTTCATGAGCCGGGAGGCGGACTGCACGCAGGGCGAGACCCATAGCGGGTCGAAGGCTGAGGAAATAGGAGCCGGACCTCCGGCTGTTTCCCTGTCTCAGCGAGCAATTGGCTGACTGTGCGTTGGAGTAACGGGTGTATAAACAACGGCTCGAGTTCGTTCAGCGGCATGAGGACGAACCGGCGTTGGTGCATACGAGGATGCGGTATTACGAGATCCGGTTCGTCGATGATCCGTTGGCCGTAGAACAAGATATCTAAATCGATCGTTCTGGGACCTGATCGGTTCTCCTCATCCCGGCCGAGCGAGCGCTCGATCTCACGCAGAACGGTCAGGAGGCTCTTCGGTGTGATATTCGTTTCAAGTTGCACCACGCCATTCAAGAACCAACCATCGCCAGGTTGGGCATGGTCCTTCACGGGCTCGGTTTCATACAGTAGCGACACCCCTACGAGTTGCGAGTGCGGCAGCAGGCTCAACAACGTCACTGTGCGGTCGCAGAAATCGAGCCGATCGCCGACGTTCGAGCCGAACCCGATGAAGACCGTCTCGCGCGCCATCTTCCCCCCTCACCTCGACGCCTCGGTTCCAGTTTAGAATCCCGCCTTCTTAATCCGCTCCACCGCCTCCGCCAATCGTTCTTTCGAGGTGCAGACAGTCATTCTGATATACCCTTCGCCCGGCGCGCCGAAGCCATTGCCCGGAGTCGTCACGATTCCGGCTTTCTCCAGCAAGTGAGCCGTGAAGGACGCGGAGGTGTATCCCTTCGGCACCGTGACACAGATGTAGAAGGCAGCCGGGGGAGGATCGACTTCGAGTCCGAGCTGTTTAAGGCCTGGGACCAGAGTGTCGCGCCGCTCCTGATAGATCTTGCGTAGGCCATCCGTCACAGAGTCGTCTAGATTGAGCGCGGTAATGCCGGCTTCCTGAATGGCCTGGAAACAGCCGGAGTCGAGATTGCTCTTCACCTTGCCCAGTCCAGCCAACACCTGCTTTTGCCCGACGGCAAAGCCAATGCGCCAGCCAGTCATGTTGTATGTCTTCGACAGCGAGTGGAACTCGATGCCCACGTCCTTTGCGCCCTCGACTTCCATGAAGCTCGCAGGAGGCTTCCCGTCGTAGAAAATTTCTGAATAGGCTGCATCGTGGCAGACAATGATTTGGTTCTCCTGGGCAAAATCCACCACTTGCTTAAAGTAGTCCTTACTCATGATGACCGATGTCGGGTTATTCGGCGAATTCAGGAACATCAGCTTTGCCTTCTTCGCCACCTCTTTGGGAATCGACTTCAGGTCGGGCAGAAAGCCGTTCTGCTTCGTGAGCGGCATGAGGTGCGAGACACCTCCGGCGAAGCTGGTTCCAACAGGATAAACCGGATAGCCGGGACTTGGGACGAGCACAATGTCTCCCGGATCGACGAATGCAAGTGGAACATGCCCGATGCCCTCTTTCGAGCCGATCAACGTCAGGACTTCACTGGCCGGATCGAGCGTCACGTTGAATCGCCGCTTGTACCAGTCGGCGACGGCTTTCCTGAACGACAACATTCCCTCATACGAGGGATACTGGTGGTGCTTGGGATCCTTGGCGGCCTTGCCCAGGCTTTCGACGATCGGCGTGGGCGTCGGCAAGTCGGGGTCGCCGATGCCGAGATTGATGATGTCGACCCCTCGCGCAATCGCGGCTTGCTTCATCGTATCGATGGCGGCGAACAAATAGGGAGGCAGGGTCTTAATTCGAGTGGCAACCTCGATGGGAAAACCAGACATATCCAGTGCTCTCCTTTTCTAAATCAATTGGCCATTAAGCCGGCAGGCCATCAAGTCTTCAAGTCGTGTGAGTTCCGGAGGACTTTCGACTCGATGACATTCGAACTTTTCGACAAAGGGGATTAAGACTACTTCAGGAACAAGGCGGTAATCAATGTGCAGAGTCGAGGAGATGGGCAACCAGCCGATCGGCGATCTGATGGAGTTGCGGCAGATGAGAAATGGCTGTTGTCTTCACCAATTGTGCGGCTAAACGTGCTTTCGAGAGGTCCGGTGCACATTCTCGGCACAACGAATCGATGCCGCTCTCTTCCATTTCCAAATGGAACAGGAGCCCGTAGGCGCGAGATCCATAGCGAAAGGCTTGCAGAGGGGCGATTTCAGAGCCGGCTAAGGGCGCACAGTCCTTGGGGAGATCGAATACTTCACCATGCCACTCGAAGACCTCGAACGACTCCCGCAGCGTGCTGAAAACAGGGTCCTGTTTGGCCTCAGCCGTCAGCCTGACCGGCGTCATGCCGATTTCCAGTGCCTTGCCAGAACGTACCGTGGCGCCCAGCGCTTTAGCCATGAACTGACTGCCAAGACATACGCCAATGACAGGTTTGCCGGCCAGGATTGTGGATCGAATAAATGCCGTCTCTTCGGCAATCCAGGAGTCA
>DATIQH010000464.1:0-2394 GCA_035471155.1 Nitrospiraceae bacterium
ATAGACAATGCTGTGAATGGTCCTTGGTCAATCGGGATGCGCGCCGCGCGAGAGCAGGCGGGGCGAGCGAGGGTTCGAGGTCTTCGGAACGTCGAACCCCGAACTTCGGATCGCGCCTCTCAGGCACGTGCCGCTCTTCTCGCAATGAGATCCAGGAATGCCATTCTAACAAACGACCACTAAGCCCACAACGCAACCGCGGTTTCAGACGCAGTGCGACTCGTTCATCCATGATCGAGTCGCCCTGTAACAATGAGTGGAGACGGAGTCAGGGCGCGGCCTTCACAGTGAATCGCCACGCTCCATTCACCCCGCTAGGGAAGTTCGCTTCCATGCATTCGGGCGAAGATCTCCCAGTCGAACTGCTTCGGCGCAACCGCATGGAGTGGGATCGCCTCAATGGTACCTGGCCCGCGATAGGCCAACATGCACCCGACCACTCGCTCCGGCTCCTTGACGAGACGGCGAATCGCTTCATAGGCCAGATCTTGTCCGATGGTCTTGTCCTCGGGGGTTGGAGGCGCCCCCCGTAATGTGTGTCCGAGGATCGTGGCTTTGGTTGCAGGAGCAAGGCGAAATTCACCGGGGCGCGCCTGAAACTGTGGCCATGTGCTCAGTGTGCTGGCGACATATTCGACAAGACCTCGCACGCCGCCATCCGGGTGATGGCGGTGAGGCGTCTGTTCCGCCACCACAAACAGATGGCTCTTGTTCGGGACGCCCAACGTACGGTTGAGCGTACCCAGGATGACGTTGTCGATATACGCATCGGGGTCGGGATGCTCGTTGACCAAGAGACCCTCAGCTCTGGCCTGATACGCACAGGCGAGGGCGAGATGGCCGGACCCCGCCCCCATAATCTCGACGAAAAAGACGCTGCCCATGGCAGAACTGGTGGCTTTCAGTGACTCAATAGATTGATTCGCCAGTGACACAGCCGAATGAAAACCCAGGGAGGTCGTCCCCGCGAGATTATTGTCGATCGTGCCAGGAATCCCTACTGCCTGGACCCCAAATCCTTCATACAGCGCACGCGCGCCTCGAAGACTCCCCTCCCCGCCAATGACCACTAAGGCGCCGTCTTCCATGTATGGCTTGAGATGCCGCATGGTGACCTGCTGCACCTGCTCGTTTTTGAAATCTTCGAAGCGGCTGCTCCCGATCGGACTGCTCGCATGGCTGCCCATGCCGCGGGTATCGTCCTCGCTCACCGCTTCGATCCAGTTGTTGGCTAGACCCAAGTACCCGTGACGAACGAAGTGGACCTCCAGACCAAACCGGTGTCCTGTCACGCGCAATTCTTTCAACGCGGCGCCAGCGCCGGCAAAGTCACCTCCCGAGACCAATGCCACGATCCGCTTGATCTGTCGAGGCTTGAGCGTGATCCGGTCTCTGCGTTCGCGCTCGATCTTGACCCAGGTCTCCCGCGCTGCCCGTTCCCGCGCCGACAAACCCACAGCGGTGGAGTAGCCGGATAAGAGCCCCTGCTCGTAGGCCAACAGAACGACGTTATCCTGTCCCTCCTTATATTCGCCAAACTCGGTGAAGGCTTCGCGAAAGGGACGAGGATCGAGATAAATCATGAGCGCCCGCAGCGTGGAACTGTGACTGTACAGACACACAGCCTTCCCCTGATGGGCGTGACCCAACCGGCGGAAGCCATCGACGATATCAACATACACATCGAAGAAGGAATGTCCGCCCGGGTAGTTATAGAGGGGATGTTTGATCAGACGCTTGGCCGTCTGCACGTCCACGCCGAATGCCTTTGCGGCCTCTTCAGCTTCCACCTTCTTCTCCAAACCCGTCACCCATCCAAAATCCTGAGAGTCTAATGCGGGATCGCAGATAGGTGGGAGCGCCTCAGCACTGTGCGCGTGCCCCTGCATAAGGGCGGTGATCACACGCTCATACAGTTGCCGCGTATTGGGGCTCTGGCTCACCAGCTGAACGAAGGTGCGCGGATCGAGGTAGTTGTGAATGTGCAGGAAGTCCAATTGTTGACCGACCACGCCCAGCATCCTGGCCAGGGCTGCACCGACTGCGTCGGCCTTGGGGACGCCTCGCTCAGGGTCCAGCACGTTCGCGAGGCGGCGTCCGACTCGATAGGTACCGCTTTCCACCCGTGAGACACCATGACGCATCGTAAACAGGAGCGTGCGACCGGTTAAATCGCGCGGCAAGAGCCAGAACCGATCCTCGCCCAAGTCCAGCACGATACGATCCTCGACTAACTGCGGCGTCAGCTGCGCGCGAGGCACAATCGCTACCGGCCGGCGATGCGTCGGCTTCTGCACTGACCTGATTGGCATACGGAGGAGCGGAGCCAACTCGCCTGCTGCGAGGAGAACATTCCAGGCGGCAAAGAACACCAGTTCATCATCCCCGCACCCC
>DATIQH010000465.1:0-4077 GCA_035471155.1 Nitrospiraceae bacterium
GTTGCGGCGCAGAATCTCGTCAAAGGTCAGCCCGGTGCCCACCGCCACTTCCAGCACGCTTTCGCCATCCTGGATGGCCGCCAGTTGCAGCGCCCGGCGGCGGGCCTTGCTTTCCGATGGCCGATCCATGGACAACTCGAACAGACGCCAATTGCTTGCTGTGACGTATTCTCGGGTTGCTTAGAGGCCCTGTCCAAAAGGCATGGAATGCCTTTACAGCACGATGCTTACAACATTCGGCATCAGCACCATTGCTTTATCGACAACACGAGATCGATGCTTGTTGTTTCTCAGACGGCCAGGCGGTTACAGCTATGGAAGGTCATCCTGTGATGATCGCCAATCGTGTTGCGCAGTTGAAGATGAAAAAGACGAGCGCGTTGATTAGCTGTAATTGATGGATCGCTTGAGCAGGTGTCTGTTTACCGATTCCTGTTTCACTACAGATCACACAATTGTATCGCAAGCACTGCGTTGGGGATTCGTCCTAAAAAGGGAAGTAGAGTTCGACTCCGCCATAGAACCCGTTGTGGAATGTTTGCGTGTATTGATAGCCGCTTTTGAGCGTCAGGTAAAAGCGATCGACCGGCACTTGAACCAGCGGGCCGGTTTGGACCGCATAGAAATCCTTGTTCCCCATGCCCGCAAGATCCCAACCAAGATAGGTAGAACAGCAGCCCTGTTCGCTCTTGTGGACCAGCCTGGTGGCTCTGAGGCGGCTCCAGACAAAACTATCCAGATCCGTGTATGACGCAATGGCATGGAACGTTCCTTTCTCATGCCAATGGAAGGCCTCTCCTTGAAGAAGCACGCCGACATCGTTCTGATCTGATCTACCGCCAGTTTGGCGATCCTCCTGTTTCCACCGAAACTGAGGACCGGCGAATCCGATGAAGTTCCATGGCCCCTGAATGAATTTGAGTCCCAACGATGGGGACGCAAACTGAACCTCGGCATCACGCTTCGCTCCGTTATCTTTAAACGTGTAGCCAAGCCCAGCTCCCATGACTTGAATGAACGGTTGGAGATTCGACTCTCCCGATGTGAGCGGCGTCCTGACACCCAAATACGTGTAGTATTGGCCCTGATTGTCTATTTGATAACCTGTAAAGACGTCTCCGGCTATCCCGGCACCGGGCCACAACAGCGCCGTACACAGAACTATGCAGCAAGCGACGTGAGCTCTCGCCATTGGTCGGCTCCCTTCTCCACCTGCTCGATCGCAAAGCCTGCCACCACCGTTCCTTCGGCCTGCATCACCCAACGCCGGCGGACCCTCAATGCAACGGACTCCACATAAAGAATCCCATTCTCGCCGACAAGATCGACCATTCCGGGGATGTTCACTGATAGACCGGTTGGTGAAATCTGTTCAACTGTACCTTCCAGTGTACGGTCTGGCAACACAAGGCGACAATTCTCTCGATACGGGAGCCGAAGGTCGCTCCGATGTGACTTTCTTGATGTCTTGACGACTTTTTTAAACACACCCAGCAAGGACCATAAGCTCCGAAATATCCCTGGTTCGGCTTCGGGTTGATTCCAGGCACTGGAGTCCGAAAACACGGTGGCGATCAATGAATCGCTGGTTTTTTCGCCCACATCGATGAATTTGAGTCCGATCTCTATGGCATCCGATGACACCCGCTGCTGGCGGCACATTCGGCTTTCGATGGTGAGACAGTCGCCTGCCAGGTTTGTGACACTGAAGAGCAGATGGTCGTTTCCTTCTGGCAGTTGCTCGTTCACGCGAATGAGGGCGCCAGTCTCGTTCATGTCTTCCACCGTGCCGGTGAAGCGTTCGCCTGTCGCGATTAATTCACAAGACAGTCGATGCCTGATACGAAACGTTTTGCGCCACTCCGGCAACTCCGCAGCGGCCAAAATGACCACGCCGATCAAAATGAGATTGACCGCCCCCCAGAAGAGGCTGACCTCCAATCCCGGGGGAGGAACGTTTTCCATCCACAGTCGAATGCCCGTCACGAGTCCCGCAATGAGCAAGCCCATGATGATGACGTGAGGCACGAGATAGGAGAATCGTGAGACCCGGCGCCGTTCCTCTTGAACCACACTCTTTGGGGTAATAACGAATGTGCGTTTCTTCCAAGGCCGTATCGCGGTCTTGAGTACGGTCCAGCTCAGTGCAACACTGCCCGCCGTTTCATAAATGTCCGACCAGAAGGCATTTCGCGTTCCCCGGCTGACGGTCCTCAACATCACGAGCGTCGCCAGATAATAGGATCCAAAAAAATTGACGAGCGATGGAACATCAGCCGTGACAGGAATGATTCCGAGCAGTAGGGCGATCAGCGGGGCGACGAGGCAGACGACCCGAGGCAGTCCATGCATGAAATAAAAAATGGATGCGAAGTAACCGAACCGTTGCGAGAGCGTGAGGCCGCGCATGGTGAACGGGTTCGTCTGAAAGAAGATTTGCACATGGCCCGTTGCCCATCGTATCCGCTGCTTTATAGAACTTTCGAAACTTTCCGGCATAAGCCCGGCTGCCAGCACCTTATTCAGATAGCATGAACGATAGCCCTTCGCATGGATCACCATGCTTGTGTGGATATCTTCGGTCACGGTCTCGGTGCGGAATCCGCCGATCTCCACCAATACATGACGGCGGAACAGCCCGCAGCTTCCCGCGAAGAACGCGCTATTATGCCGATCGCGGCCGGATTGAAGCACACGATAGAACAAGGCTTGCTCGTTCTTGAGGACTCCCTCAAGTTGCAGATTTTTCTGAAATACGTCGGAATTGTAGAAATGATGCGGCGTCTGGACGAACGCGACCTGTTCATCCTGGAAAAATCCCACCGTATCTTTCAAGAAACTGCCGGTCGGGACGTGATCGACGTCGAAAATCGCAATGATTTCTCCCGATGTTTCAAGCAAGGCATGGTTCAGATTCCCAGCTTTGGCATATTGGCGATCCGCCCGGCGGATGTATCCACAGTTCAACGACGAAGCTAGTGCCCTGACCTCGTCTCGCTGACCGTCGTCAAGCACATAGACCCGATAGCGGTCGTTGGGATAGTCCTGGTTGACACAGCCGATCAGCGTGCGGCGAAGAATGCTCAGAGGCTCATCGACAACCGTGACGAAGATATCCACGATCGGATAGCGGTTCAATGGCACCGGTTGGCGTTCGAGCGGCGACCAGGCGTGATAGGCAAGCAAGAAGATTTGCACAAACGCGTAGGCTTCTGCCGTATAGACCGTCCAACTCATCAACAGGCTCGCCCAATCGCTGGTGTTCAGGGTATAGAGGCCTCGCCACAACAGATACCGTGCATACAAGAACAGGGTCAGCGCCAAGATGATCTGATGCCCTCGTTTCCGCCAGCTCAGGAGGCTGATGACTGCCAGCGCAACAAGCGACAGCGGTATGGCCACCGAGGAGTTATAAAAATCATCCAGCCATGTCATAGGCTATCCCCTGTGAAGCTCCCTCTTGTGAGTCGTCTCGCTCGCTTACAGCTCTGATTTATGAGACTTCATACCGCAATATCCGATCGCCGTGATTCTGTGCTAGCCGAAATGCCGCGCAGTTGATCGGCAATCCTCCTCCTGTACAGGACCTTGATATGTGCGGCGGTTTCCCCTCGGCGGCGTGCATGCCCTAGACTAGAACGGGATGGCCTTTCTGCCTATACCGAGGACGATGGGGAACCAGCTATACAGGAGAGGTACTACTTTAGATGGCGAGGGGAGAATGTCGTACGAGGTTTCCTGGAAGATCCATAGGTAGAGTTGAATGCCGATACCACAAGCACAGCGTCGATTATCAACAAATCATGGATTTTCGAACGCCTCCTGGCTATGGTTCTATGGAGACTGGTTAGGACAATCAATTTGTAAAGACTTTCGATCCGATGACATCTAAGCCAATCACCCGAGCCCTGATCGCTCTCGGCTTCCTGATTCTTCTAGGCGTGATCTTGACCACTCGCGGGCAACTTCCACGGCATGAGCAGGAAACTGCTAAGTCCGCCGATAGGGTTGTCGCCCGCATAGGCACGCGCTCGATCACTTTGCGACAGGTCGAGCAGAGTGTGGCTCTTTCCCTCT
>DATIQH010000466.1:0-1992 GCA_035471155.1 Nitrospiraceae bacterium
ATGAACGCCTTGGACGTGCATCGGGAAGCGGCCGTTGCGTTCGAGCAGCTGTTTGGACGTCGATACGATGTGGTCGAGGGCTATCGGCTTGACGATGCCGAGGACGTGCTCGTCATGATCAACGCCTATGCGAGCAAAGGCAAGGCAGCGGTCGATGTGGCCAGGGCAGAGGGCAGGCGAGTGGGATTGCTGCGGCTCCGTGTGATCCGTCCCTGGCCGGCGGACGCCATCCGTCACGCGCTACGAGGTCGCCGGGCTGTGGCGGTTCTGGATCAAAACCTGTCTCCAGGGCAGGGCGGCATTATCTTTCAGGAGGTTGCGGCTTGTCTCTATCATGAGTTGCTACGACCGCGAGCGCTTTGTTCATTCATCGGAGGTCTTGGGGGAAAGAATATTTCTGAAGGCGAGTTCCGGGCAATCTTCGAGCAGACGGCAGAAGCCGGATCTCAAGGAAAGGGGATCGGACCGGTCTTGCTGTATACAGAAGCCGAGCACCGCGAGATGGTGCAGCTGCAGGATTTGGCGGCAGAACACAGAGCGTGAAACGTCGTTCGTACTCGACACTCGTATCCGGTCTTGCGAGATACGCTTCACAAATTACGAAAAACGAAAGTTATGTGGCAACGAGAGACATTCAAGAAGATCAAACAGATTCCCCGTGAAGAACACGTGCTTCCGGGAACATCACTCTGTGCCGGATGCGGAGGGCTGGAGGCCTTGCGGCTGGCTGCGAAGGTGTTGGGCGACGACGTTGTCTACGTGAATGCCGCCGGGTGCTTTACGATGCTGGCAGCCTATCCCTTCACGCCATTTAAGGGTTCGTGGCTCTACACGACGATGGGGTCGGCGCCGGCAGGCGCACAAGGTGTGCGCGACGCCCTCGATGTCCTGATCGCCAAGGGGCGCCTGCCGAAGAGCGAGAATCTGAAGGTCGTGGTATTAGGAGGAGACGGTTCGACCTACGACATGGCTCTCTCTTCGACATCGGGCGCCATCACCAGAAAACTCGACTTCTATTATTTTTGCTACGATAACGAGGCCTACGGCAACACGGGTATGCAACTCTCCCCCGCGACACCCTACGGCGCACGGACGGCCACCTCGCCCTGCAGTCTGCAGCACCCGGCCGGCACCACGCAGGAGAAGAAAGACATCTTCGAAATTTGGCGGGCGCACAAACCGCCCTATATCGCGACAGTCGCGCCGCGGTACCCATTGGATCTGGAAGAAAAATTCGCGAGGGCGTCGAAATTCACAGGACCGAAACTGTTCCTTGCGCTCTCCGCCTGCCCCACCGGCTGGCTCTACGATCCTGGAGAGACTCCAGAAGTGGCCAAGTTGGCGGTGGAGACCGGTCTCTGGCCCTTGAAGGAGGCGATCAACGGAGCAGTCACACACACCTATATTCCCAGGCGAAAGCCGGCGGAAGAGTACCTCAAGTTGCAGGGCCGATTCCGACATCTGTTCGAACCGACCAGACAGGACGAAGCCATTCGACACATTCAAGAGCGGGTCGATGCCTATTGGAAACAGGTCAACGGATAACTATTGTGTACGGAGGTGACCCATGGAAATCAAAGTGTTGTTGTGCAACTGCAAAGGGCTCTGCGATTCATTCAAGGACTCCGACATGAATAAGCTCCCGTTCGAAGTCGAATCGGACCTGGATGTGAAGTACACCGTCCTAAGCCCGCAGTTATGCGGGCAGGGAGGAAACGCCATTTTGGAAGAGGCGATGAAAGCGGCTAAGCCGGACAGCTACCTGCTCGTCGGCGCCTGCGCTCCCAAGGCCCAAGAGAAGCTCTTCAAGAAACTCATTCGCGCGACCAGCTTCAATGAGAAGCACTTCATCCCCGTGGATATCCGGGGCACCGACAATGCGGGAATCCTGAGTCGTCTGCGCGAGGCCGTCGCAGGGATCCTCAAACAAGAAGAGGCCAAGCCCGCCACAATCTGAGATCAACGTATTATGGGCAGAAGTGAAGCAGGGAC
>DATIQH010000467.1:0-1974 GCA_035471155.1 Nitrospiraceae bacterium
CACCCCCGAAACACTCGACAAGACCAGACGAGCACTGCTTTATACCTGGAACCCAGCCCGCTACTCAAATCTGACCAACAATCCCAAGCAATACATGGCGGCCTACAAAAAGGCCGAGGAGATGACCAAACTCATCGAAGCCGCGCACGCGCTACTCTCTGCCGTGCTCGTTCCGGAAGATGAATCGCTCCGTTAATCGTAAATCGTGAATCGTAAACCCAGGCGATTCATTCCTCTTACGATTAACGCTTCACCCCACATCGTGACTCGTCACTCGCGCCATCCCTTCGTCTCCCTCCGTATGAGCAACCGGCCAAGTGATCAATCCTGACACGCCTTCCGGCGATCCGACAGGCTGCGTCTGTTGCGCGTAGATCTGCGGCAACTGGTTCGTCCCGAACTTCGAGATATAGAGGAAGACATGCTCCCGCGAGTTCACACGCACGGCCCAAGGGTGAAAATCGTTTTTGTAGAACTCTTCGCAGAGTTGCATCGCGTCCAGGCAGGAGAGGGTACTAGGATCATTCAACGTGTAGTAATAGTCCAGGGGAAGATCGTACTCCTCTTGTTTGTGGATCGTAATGCCGAACTTCTCCGGACTGCGCACCATCGGCGTATGGCGATAGGCCACGAAGTAGAACAGCTCCATCGAGTGAATCACCGGCTGGTTCTCGAGGACGAACTGGCGGGTTTCCAACGCTTCACCGATCGTTTCGCCGGGGAATCCATAGAAGGCCATCACATGGTTCCAAATCCCCGACTTCGCCGCCATCTGGAGGTTGCGTTGGATCACGCTCTTCTTGGCATGCTTGTCCATGAGGTTCAGCACTCGCTCGCTCGCCGACTCCATCCCGTAATAGAGGGTGCAGCAGCCGGCCTTCGCCGCAAGATCCCAGGTCTCCTGGTCTTGGAGCGTTTCTTCAAACCGGATCAACGTCGTCCACTTGATCCCGACGTTTTGATCGACCAGCAACTGCGACACCTTCTTGAACAGCGCCGGCGGATAGGATTCGTCGGAGAAGAGAAAATGGCGGCACTGATACTTGTCCCGCAACGCCTTAATCTGTTCGACCACTTGTTGAACCGGCACGCCTCGATACTGATCGAAGTAGCCCTGGCCATGGTCACAGAACGTGCAGCGGCCCCAATAGCAGCCGCGCGTCGCCAGGTAGGGAATGATCAGCTCCGGCACGAAGTACTGGTCCAAGGGCAATCCGTCGAAGTCCGGCAAAGGCAGCGCGGTCGTCTTCTCGTTGTAGACTTCGGGATTACTGTGAATGCCTGAGGCATCGCGATAGATCAAGTTGGGCACGGAGGCGATGGCCCGTTCGCCATTCAATGATTCGATGAGCCAGAGCAGCGCATGCTCGCCCTCGTAGAGGATCGCCGAGTCGAACACATCCGTGAAGAACTGCTCCTGCTTGGCGAGATCTTCTTGAAGGCGCGTGATGACGTTGCCGCCCACCACCACATGAATATGCGGGAAGGTCTCCTTGATCATTTTGCAAAAGGTCAGGCCTGCAAGCAGCTGCATCTGCGTGCCGATGGAGACCCCGACGACGTCCGGCTTATCCTTCGCCACCGCCGGCATGACCAGCTGATTGCAGAGGTCCCGATAGACGTTGACCTGCTCATCGTCCAAACAGGCCAGCACTTCTTTGGAGACGCCGGGCCGATAGCCCAGATTGCTTTCCATCGGATAGAAGACGAGCGACGCGGGATAATAGGCTGCTGAAATGTAGGCCATCGCTTCGCGAAAGGTGTTCAACGCGCCTTCCAGTATCTCGGCCTGGTAGAAGCGCTCGCCACGCACAATCAGCTTCGCATCCTCTGCCCGATCGGCCAGATCGAACACATCGATCATATAGGCCTGCTCCACCACCGCCTTCTGATCAGCCTCCATCTGCGTCAGCGTCCCCCCCTTCTCCTTATCTTGAAGGGGCTTGAGCTGCATCCCCAACCGGGCCTTCACCC
>DATIQH010000468.1:0-2094 GCA_035471155.1 Nitrospiraceae bacterium
ACGCCAGTTCCAAGCCCTGCCCCTTGTTCACGACTATCAAAACCAAATCGAACTCCGACATGGTCGGCTCCCAGGGAAGATGGGTCGCCTCAAGATCTCCAATGTTGAACGCGGACAAGGGGTCGTCTTCACACACAATCATCACGTTGAAGAGCGGAGAAAGCATCCCTTCACGTCGTAGTGACAGCGCCTCGATCACCTCTTCAAACGGCAGTTCCTGATGATCATAGGCAGCTGCCACCACGCGACGTACTTGTTTCAACAAGTCTTGTCCAGTGAGTCCGTCCAAGAGTTCAGACCGCAACGCCACCGTGTTCACACAGTATCCGATCATATCCTCTAGCTCTACACGACGTCTGCCGGCCACCACCGATCCAACCACGACATCAGACTCTCGTGTATAGCGATGCAGCCATGTCACAAAGACGGCATACAGCACCATAAACGTGGTCACACCCTGCTGTTGACAGAACAGATCCAGGGCTGCCACAAGTCCCGGAGAGAGAGACTGTGACCGCACGCTTCCCTCAAACGTCCGCATGCGGGGCCTCGGACGGTCGGCTGTTAGCTCGACGGGCGGGCGGGCGCCACTCAGTTGTCCAATCCAGTATTCTCGATGTGCCTCACGAAGGCCTTGATCGAGCCTGGTTTGTTGCCAACTCGCGTAGTCTGCATACTGAACACTCAACTTCGATAGTCGAGCCCTTCGAGCCTCACCGCCAGCTTCGTAGAGAAGTGCCAGTTCTTTGCAGAACACACGCAGAGACCAACCATCAGCTATGAGGCGATGGAATGTCAGCACCAGGACATGCTGATTCTGGTCGAGTGTTGCCAGCGCGACCCTGAACAACGGCTCCCGTCCGAGGTCAAAAGCCTGCCCGGCCTCCGTCCGTAGGAAATGCCGGACCGCTATTTCTTGCTCTGCCTGGTTCAGTTGCTGGAGATCATGTGGTCTTATCGTAAAGTCGATTTCATCGGATATATCCGCGAATCCCTCTCCCCTATCCGATACAAATCGAGTTCGAAGAATCTCGTGTCGACGGATGATTTCCTGTACCGACCGCTCCAACATCTCAGGGTTAAGAGGGCCCCGTACGAGCACACCCATTGAGATATGATTAATCGAGCTGGCAGGATGAACCTGCTCCAAGAACCAGAGTCGCTGCTGCGCGAAACTGAGAGGCATCCTGTCTTGTCTTAATACTGGGGAAAGCGATACGAGAGGACGCTGCAACCCACTGTCGCCTGATGATCCAACCCCCTCCACGGCAGTCTCTGTCGTACGCTTACCGGTGCTGAGTTCATCGACGCGAGTGGCCAGCGCAGAAAATGTTGGACATTCAAAGAGAACACTGAGAGGAAGTTCGACGCGAAATACATCGAGGATTCGTGCCACAACCTGTGCGGCAAGCAGAGAGTTACCCCCGAGCGCGAAGAAGTTCGCATGGCGTCGTGGCTGAGGTCCTCCCAGTACCTCCTGCCAGATATCAGCCAGCCCTATCTCGACCGGAGTTCGCGGGATCTCGCTCAGCGGCTCAATGTCCTCCTCTTCCTCAGTTGCCCCCAACATACTCGTCTCGACCACAGCAAGCCGTCCGGATTCATAGTCCGCCCTACAGGCATGCCGCTGAATTTTCCCGCTGGAGGTTCTTGAAATTGTTCCTGATTTGACCAACACCACATTGTAAATTTCCAGTTCATATTCGTCAGCCAGCGCGCGACGGATACAGCTCATCACCTGATGCATATCTGATTCAGGCAACTTCTTCTCAACTTCATAGACCAGTACTACGCGTTCTCCGGTCTCGCTCTCAATCGAGAAAGCCGCTCCACATCCTTTCCGCAATCCCGGATGCGCTTGCTCGGCCGTCCACTCCAAATCATGGGGATAATAGTTCCGCCCCCGCACAATGATCAGATCCTTGAGCCTGCCGGTCAGAAACAGCTCTCCCCGGCGAATGAATCCGAGATCTCCAGTCCGTAAATAGGGGCCATCTCCTGACCCAGCAAGAGTGGCCTTAAAAGTGGCGTCACTTTCCTCCGGTCTCCCCCAGTATCCGGTGGCGATCCCGGCCCCTGCTAGCCACACCTCTC
>DATIQH010000469.1:0-35557 GCA_035471155.1 Nitrospiraceae bacterium
GGTGCAGGATGCCGTCGTTGAATTCGTGGTACAGGTCCGCCACGTCGATCACGGCCACCGAATAGCCTTGCGATGCGCGGTAGTTCGCCACTGTCTGAGTTGCGTTCATCAGGCTGGCATGGCTGATCAGGATGGTATCGGCGGGATATGTCGGTCCGATGTATCGGGTTTCAGTATGAACCGAGCGGCCTTCGTATCTTCCGACGCTGTGGGCCAAAAGAATCATGAATGACGGTACAGCAGAAAAGCCGGCCAAGCGAGGAATCCTGCGCCGAGCGCTCTGGGCGCTCGGCATCGGATTGGGTTTGCTCTTTCTGGTGAACCTGTTTTTCCCAGACGCCGACTTTTCGGTGGGGGATCGGGTTGGGCTGATTCGTATTGAAGGGGTTATCGTGGATGCGCAATCCACAATCGGCGAGTTGAAGCGATTTGCCGACAACCCTTCCGTGAAGGCAATCGTCTTGCGAATCGACAGCCCCGGTGGCGGAGTGGTGCCGTCGCAAGAAATCCATGATGCGGTCCAGCGGGTTCGTAACAAGAGCAACAAGACGGTGATTGCTTCAATGGGCACGGTGGCGGCGTCGGGAGGGTACTACATTGCTGTGGCGACCGATCGGATCATGGCCAATTCCGGGACATTGACGGGAAGCATCGGTGTCATCATGGAGATGGCGAATGTTGAAGGGCTGCTCAAGAAAATTGGGGTCGAAGGTGTCGTGATCAAAAGTGGACGATTCAAGGATGTGGGATCGCCTCTACGGAAGATGAGCGACGAAGAACAGGCGTTACTCCAATCCGTCATGGACGATGTCCACCAGCAGTTTATCGAGGCAGTGGCGGAGGGTCGGGGGCTCGACGTAGCCGTTGTGCAGGCTTTGGCGGACGGTCGAATCTTCACTGGGCGCCAAGCCAAAGCTTCGAAGCTGGTGGACGAACTTGGTGATCTCGAAGCTGCCATTCAGCTTGCGGCGGACGTGGCGGGGATTGAGGGCGAGCCGAAAGTCATTGAGCCTCGCCGGCGGTTTTCGATCAGAGAATTAATTGAATCACGAATATCGGGGCTCTTTCCCAAGTTGGATTTTTATTCCGGGGTTGGACTCAAGTATCTCATGGCGTTCTAGCAGGATGCTGAAAAATGGTGGATGGGGTAGCTGGGACGATCCCCTTGCTCGCGCAACGCGCGGCCTCAGAAGGCCCTCGTTGGACGCGCGCAGTTGGGATCATCCCACCCACCCCTTATAAAGTGACAGCTCGCTGCGGCCTTGTTTGGGAGAAGGCACGTCTCGGCGCGCCTGGGTTGGGCGGGTGAGAACCGCGGTCTTTTTGAGCATCCTGTTAGCAGGATCGGATTGGCGTAGAGGTCGATTCATCATCACGAAAGGAAAGTCCAATATGACAAAAGCCCAAATCATCGAGCGGGTATCCGAACAAATCACGACCTTGACAAAACGGCAGGCGGAGGTTGTCGTCAATACAATCTTCGATTGTGTGCGTGACTCATTGAAGAACGGCGATAAGACGGAGATCCGTGGGTTCGGCAGTTTTCGGCTGCGGGCTCGCCGGATGAAGGAAGGGCGGAACCCCAAGACTGGCGCGACCGTAGCGGTTCCTGCGAAGAAGGTTCCATTTTTCAAGGCCGGCAAGGAATTGAAGGAGCTCCTGAACCAGTGATCGTAGGACCCTCGTCATGAACACACCAGACTCTCACGATGCGGTTGGGATAGAGGTCCGTTGGACGGACGAAGCATCCAATCGTCTAGCGCGGGCGCCGATATTTTTGCGTGGAATGGTTCGTCGTCTGGCCGAAAAGAAGGCTCGAGAACTTGGTTGCACGGAGATTACGGGGGATCTTCTCGAGCAGTTCAAGAACCAAATGATGGGTGGCATGGGGGGTGAGTCCGGCATGGCCGATGCGGCGGAACAGATGGCGCAAGGCCACCTCCCCTGGACTGCCGCCGCCAAGGAACGGCTGAATACGGTTCCGGAATTCATGCGCCACATGATCAAGCAGATTGCCGAAGAGATCGCCAGAGAACGGGGCCATCTCGAGGTGAATATCGAGCTGTTCGAAAAGGTGGAAGCTCTGGGTGATCTCCGGGAGGCCGCGAGCCCTCCATTGGAATGGAGCGAGGGGGCGCTGGCTCAACTGCACGAGAAATTGAAGCAGTCGCCACCGATCGCCGCCGAATTCGTCACCGACATGTTAAGGCGGGACACTGAAGATTTGGCGCGAGAGAAAGGTATCACACGGATCGATGAGTCGGTGTTGTTTCAATTGTGGGACGCACCCCAGGAGCGAGTCACGTGGACCGATGAGGCATGGAAACGGTTGCAGACATCTCCGGATTTCGTCCGCAGCGGAATTCGTAAAGCCGCTGAGCGCAGGGCGCGGAAGCTTGGGCTCAAGGAGGTCGATTCGGAACATCTCACGACTTTCCGGAATCAGGCCATGATGAAGGCGGTCAAACGGATTCGCTCGTTCGGGTACAACAATCTGACTTTTGAAGCGTTTGATACGGCGCTAGAGAAGACCAAGCGGCTGCAAGGGAATGAGCAGGCGGAGAAACGCCTCCAGGAAATTCGTGAACATTTTGCCGATCCAGACATGAAGAAGCCGGAAGGTGGGACACTCGGCGCTGACTTGATGGACCGCTTTCGCCGGTATCTTAAGGGAGAGGGGACACTCTAGCGGGCAGGATGCTGAAAAAGTCCGCCAGCTTCGTTCGGAGCCTCATGGCCACTCCGCGCCCACCAAATTGATATTCCCACCAGCTCGTTTCTCCCTGCAAGATGGCACAATAGTGCAAAAAGTTCTTCACAGCGCTCTCGCTGCGTGTGGGCTGATCGTGCAGGATCATTGCAATGGGGTAGAGGCAGGGGCCGTTTGAGGACGGCCCCTGCCTCTTCAGTGGGCAGCCGCCTGTTGCGGCCAAAATTTATGTCGAATTTGCGGGAGAGGCTCACTATCGAAATTGGGGATATCGTAGAGACAGCGATCGATCGTTGCCACTTCCTCTTCGGTCAGGTCCAAGGTGACCCTCTTTTTCCAAAATTGATCGAGGGTAAAATAATCGCCTGACTGAGGCTTCTCAGCCAAGAGCGCCTTCATCTTATCGAAGCCTGCGGTATCCACCCCGGGGACGCGGCCCTTATTGCGGTCGTGACACCAATGCAGTACCTCGGCGATTCCGTACATCGATAGCTCAACCGTCATTATCTTGCTCATGGAGTCCTCCTTACCAAGGAGAGCATTCTACCTCAACCGCTGTCCCGTTTTCAAAGCCGTCGCCGAACGGACTAGGTATTGAGGAAAACCGCCTTGCAGTATAGATCATAGCGCAGGAGGGTAACGGCTTCGGCACGCCGCTCAAAGGCTTTGGCCGACGGGTCGGAGAATTCCTCAGGCACCCCGTAGTCTATAAGTGGCTACGAAGGCAGCGTAGGCTGTGCGTGGAGCTTCATTGCCAGGAGAAAGCGGTGGTCTGTATACTGGCCACGCTTATTTTAGCGGGAAGGCCTGTTGAGAGACACGTGCGTAATGAATAGCCATGCCGCTGATCCTTCGCGTGGAGAGTACGTGAGCAGAAACGCTGACGGCTACAACAGGGGTAAAGCTTGGAACCTCTTGGCCGCGGCAGCCAGCGTCGTTCTGCTTATGGCCAGCGGCTGTAACAAACAAGACCCCTATGCTCCACCGGATCTCTTCTACTATTTCGCCAGTTACAAAGTGGGCAAGAACCCGACGACCGTCACCCCTACTGATCTCAATCAAGATGGTTATACCGATCTGGTCACCACTAACATCGGCAGTAATACGCTTTCGATTCTCCTCGGTAACGGTGATGGTACCTTTCGTGATCAAATCCAACTGAATGTCTGCAAAGAACCCCGTTCGCTCGCGCTCGGGATGTTCAACCGCGATTCGTATCCCGATGTGGTCCTGGCCTGCTCAGGAGGCGATGAAGTGGCCGTACTCTTCGGACGGGCTGACGGAAAATTTGAAGAAGGGCCGCGTTACCCTGTGCATCGGACTCCCATTGCCATTGCCAGCGACGATCTGAATGGCGATCAGGCGCTCGACCTCGTGGTCGCGTTACGGAATGACAAGATTAAAGTCTTCCTGGGAACCGGGACCGGTGAGTTCACCCATGGGGCTCAGTATGAATATGGCGATACCCCCACGTCTGTGGCGATGGCCGACTTGAATGGCGATGGAAAGATCGATTTGGCCGTGACAAACGGGGGGCCGATGTCGAACGCGGTTTCTATCTGGACAGGGAATGGCGACGGCACATTTCGCCCGCCCACTGACTATCGGACGGGGAAGCGACCGCTCGGGGTGAGTTTTGCCGACTTCAATCGCGACCGGATACTCGACCTCCTTGTGATCAATGGCCAACAAGATAGCTTCACGACATTTCTCGGTGTCGGGAACGGGACTTTCCAGCCCGGGCGCGATTCCGGCGCCGACGCAGGACCGAATTTTGGGTTTGCTCGAGACTTCAACGGCGACAGCCGCATCGACGTGGCCATCGTGAATCTTCAGTCGAGCGATCTCTCCATTCTCTTTGGCCGTGGCGATGGGACCTTCGAGTATCCGCCGAGAAACTATCGGACAAAACCCGGACCCTTCGCCCTTGCGACGTTTCGCGTCACAACGAAAGATGCTGAAGAGCCCGGCCTCGTGACGGCGGATAATGGGAATGGAAGCGTTTCCGTCTTTCTCCATCGAGGCTTGAAAGCGGTGTCCGCCCCTGTCGCTCCATCCCCGTGAGGCGAGTCGACGTTTGTCGCCGGTTGAAATGAGTCAAAAGGCAGTCTTCTTGACAGCCCGCAGACCCTCGGCTACAGTGCCCGATGAGCGTCACACACGCCTCATGCCGCTCTGTTTCGAGGACACCTGTGAGATCGTTTCGATGGTGGTTTTCAATCGGTGCACTGCTCACCCTCTCCGTGTTGATGGTACAGGGGGGAGTGCGAGAGTTGTTCGACGGAGCCGCTCCAGGCAATGGGGCCGGTGTGTATCTCTCGTTCGGCACTACTATTGTCGGCGGCGGATTATTGGCAGGCTGTTTAGCATTGGTGATGAATCGGCTCAGATAGGCAGAGGATCTGAAGACAGGCGTGTGATGCACTGTTTGCGATGTAAGGGTTTGATGATGGTCGAGCGTCACTATACGCTGGTGAATCGGCGACTCTATGCCCGCTGTGTGAATTGCGGGTTTTGGATCGACCTTGCCGACTTGCTCCGCTTTTTCCACAAGGTTATTGACAGTGGGTTTCGCGGAGGGAAAGTGCGGGAATCGTTCACGCTATGAGTAGAAGTGACGCATTGATGATGACCAGAGACTACAAGAGATCTCACCGGCCACTGTTTCTTGCCTGGGTCGCCGGGGTCTTCATCGCTTTCTTGTTGATCGGGTCCGAGGCCCTCACTCCAGCTATCGTTCTTGCGAAGAACACAGCGACTCAATCTGTTCCTGTTCGAACGGTGATGGCTCCGCACCAGTTCCCTCCGTGGCGGGTCGCTCCAGCCCATGGCATTCTACTCAAGGAGCTCAAGAGTGGCCGTGTGTTGTATGAGCATGATGCAGGGAAACGAATGTCCCCTGCCAGCCTCACGAAAATCATGTCAGCCCTAGTCATTCTCGAAAAGGGCCAGTTGGATGATTTTGTCACGATCAGTCCGAATGCCGCGCGAGCGCACAAGACTCACTTGCGTATCAAAGCGGGGCAGGTTTTTCGGCTGGAAGATCTGCTGAAGGCCATGCTCATCGTGTCCGCAAACGATGCCTGTCTTGCAGCGGTAGAACATGTAGGTGGCAACGAAGCACAGTTCGTGGCGCTCATGAATACCAAGGCTGCAGCACTCGGCTTGGCTGACACTCATTTCAGCAATGGCTGTGGGTTCGACAACCCGGACCACTACTCGACGGCCGAAGACCTTGCTGCATTGAGTCTCATAGCCCTCGATCAGCCGATCTTTCGGCAGTTGGTCCGAGAGGAACGAGCGATCATTACTCCTGTCAATGGTCAACGCGCATATGTCTTGCACACCACGAACAGATTGCTGGGACGTATTCCCGGCGTCGAAGGGATCAAGACGGGATTTACCTCCAAAGCCGGGCGGTGCCTTATCGCCAAAGTCTCTCAGAACGGGAGCGACCTTCTCCTCGTGATCCTCAATTCCAAGCGCCGATGGAACACGGCGACTAGCCTCATTACCTACGGGCTACAGGCATCTGAGCCTCTACACTGAATCCAATTCCCTTCTTCGAAAGATCGACACCGCACCTCGACAGAGGTCAGGGTGATCGCAATCTGTCGGTTCGAGTTTACCCTTGAGCCATGGCGAAGACCTACGGATTTTGTGATGACGTGTGGAACCGGAGGAGGAGATACGGAGCAGCAATGAATTCACGTTGGCAGCCGAGGAAAGGAGAGGAAGTGTTTAGGTTGGCACGTATGCGGAGAGACCAGAAATCAGACCAGTATTACTACCGAGACGGAGAAAACTCTACGTTGACATCTTTCCCCAGATAGTTGATGACGAACCCCTGTTTATCATACGCAAGGATGGCGCCCATCACGTTTTCGTCCCCGTAGTCTTCCTGCCCCATGAGTTTTCGTACGTCATCGGGGCTTTCGCTGTTCAACACGTTGCGAAAGATACCCCGAGTCTTATAGGAGAATCGATTGTTGATAAAGATCAGATCTACCTTGCCGTCCTGGATGCGCACACCGGCCATAGGACCGGTTGGCTTGCGTTGATCGAGCAAGAAGATGAACAAGGCCTCTTGTTCCACTTTTACTCCAGGAATCTTTTCATTCACGAGAGAGTCCAAGGCCTTGGCTTCGGAGTCTCCCAATTTGACCCCAAACAGCGAAATCTCGGCACTCTTCAAGGCTTTAGGGTCCATCACGTCATGCTTACTCAATTCGTAAGGCTCGCTATATCCAGGAGGCGCCCATGTGCCAATTGCGGCGATCACCATGCAGGCTAGCATGGCGACTCGCAGTGCATATTTCATCGATTCTTTCTTATTCATAGTTTCCGAACGATGTATAGTACGTGAAATTTATTGACGAAACAGGTGGGACAAATGGAGTGTCGAAGCATTTTATCGAACGGCCTGAGAACTTGCAAGAATGTCTGACTGCATCATGGGTGAGGAACCATCCGTTTTCGTTTGTTTCTGTATGGAACACGTTAGGTGGTGTGGTGGGTGGCGATGAGGAGGGCTCCAAGTTGTCGAAGCCGTTGAAAATAGAGCCGGCAGTCTTCGTCAAGCTCGTCAGTCAGGTTATCCAGGTCGGCAACACAATCTTCGACGATTCCGATCCGCTGGGCATCGAGCCCTTCAGGGCTATCGAGGAAATATACGACGCATCCGCTGATCACGGTATCCAGTGTCATCAACGGCCCCTCGTGTTGGCTTCCCACTTGAGGCCACCGTTCCTGCTTGTGAGCTTCCCAGAGAGACGACACGGTATCCCGGCCCATAATTTCAGATCTCCAAGTATCCAATCTGGCTCTGTCCACTCTTTCCAGCCTAGCGCAGGGAGGAACGGGATCGCAAGCGGGCGGAGTTAAAGCCTCAAGAATTTGTAGTCGATAGATTCTCGTCCGATACACCCGCCGATGATCAGTTCATGCCACGAGTACGATCCGGTCGAGAAAGATGCTCCCAATGATCGCAAGCAGTTCTCACCGCATATCGCAAGGGGCTGTAGCGGCCAGCTGACGGATCTGCGTGATGATGGGCAGGGGGGCGGGAGCAGGGACATACGATGGGACAGCCAACCCTTGGCAGTATGTGGCGCTCCCGCCCCATGATATTGGGACTCACGGGTAGAGTCCACGATGGAGATGCGCTTGGGCCACTTTATCGATCCCGCTTATCAGGGCAGCCATACGCATAGAAGTTCTTTTGGAGACGGAAAACTGCAATGTCCGATGGAATGCGGCGATCAGGATATCTTGCAATCGCTCTTGAATGTCAGTGGCTTTCCAGAAAAACCGCTGCACATCCTGCACCCACTCGAAGTAAGACACGATCACACCGCCGGAATTGGCGAGTATGTCTGGAATGATAAAGATACCCTGGTCCTGCAAGATGCGATCGGCCTCCAGGGTTGTCGGACCGTTCGCTCCTTCGGCGAGAATTCGACAGCGCAGTTTCGCAGCATTGTGTTCGGTGATCTGCTCAGAGAGCGCGGCAGGGACCAGCACACAGCAATCGAGTTGTAGCAATTCGTCGTTGGAGAGCCAGTCTCCCAGCTTGGTGTCGCGGAGGGATTGGCCTGCGGTCTTGTAGCGTGTGAGGAGTTCAGGAATATCCAATCCTTTAGAATTGAAGATGCCCCCCTGCACGTCGCTCACTGCGATGACGCGTGCACCACACTCCTGCATGATCCGGGCGGTATGTGCCCCCACGTTACCAAAACCCTGGATGGCTACGGTCGTGTTCTGAATATCGAGCTTGAGGTGGCGAAGTGCTTCCAGGGTGACGCAGACCACTCCGCGGCCGGTGGCTTCTTCGCGTCCAAGACTTCCTCCAATCGATAGAGGCTTGCCTGTGACGACGCCGGGCACCGAATACCCTACCTGCTGACTGTATGTATCCATGATCCAGGCCATCACTTGGGCGTCTGTGCCGACGTCTGGTGCCGGCACATCCTTGTCCGGCCCGATCAACGGGAAGATTTCCGCTGCATAGCGTCTGGTCAGTCGTTGCAGCTCTGGTGTTGAAAACTGTTTCGGATTGATTGCGACGCCACCCTTGGCTCCACCATAAGGCAGATCGGCTAACGCGCATTTCCAGGTCATCCACATGGCGAGCGCCGCAACCTCTCCCAGATTCACATCTGGATGATAGCGAATGCCACCCTTCGAGGGGCCGCGGGAGGAATCGTGCTGCACACGATAACCAGTATAGACCTCGACCCGGCCGTCATCCATCCTGACAGGCAGGCTGACAATCAGCGACCGCTGTGGAAGTTTCAGCCGCTCGCGCAAATTGTGATCCAGATCCATGGTCTCGGCTGCCTGATCAAACTGTGCAACTGCCAGCCTGAAAGTCGGTGTGTCGAGTTCGTGCATGGTGTGTTCCTTTGATCAGGGGTGATGTGAGGATATTGATGTGATCTGTCGATCAGGGTACCCCTGCCCAATGCTGTTGGGCGGGAGACTCAGCCATTGAATGTTGAATACTCGCGCAAATTCTTCCGCCACCTGTTGCGCGAGGGCTGAGGGCGCCACGGCGGACTGCTGGAACTCAGCCAGGGATGTAATGGCACACGGTGCTAGGCCACAGGGCATGATAAGGGAAAAAGGGGATAAATCCATATCGACGTTGAGCGCAAACCCGTGGATCGTGATTCCATGATCGATTCGAACTCCGATCGCGGCGATCTTCGCATCCGCACGATTCCAGCGTACCCAAACGCCGGGTTTGCTCTTGATGCGATAGCCTCCAATCTCCCATCGCGAGAGGGTGCGGATCAAGACCTCCTCTAACTTCCATACGTATTGCTTCGGCCCTGAGCAATAATGTGAAAGTTTAAGGATGGGATAACCCACGACTTGTCCGGGCCCATGATAGGTAATCGAGCCTCCACGATCTACACATTGGAGACTGGCGCCTGTCCGACGGAGGGCCTCTTCCCCACAGGGCCAATGTGTTGGCTGGGTGGTACGGCCTAGGGTATAGACTGGCAAGTGCTCAAGGAGCAACAATGTATCCCCTCGCCTGCCAGCTATTCGTTCTTCCTGCAGTTGTTTCTGAAGTCCCCAGGCCTCGGCATAGGGAATCGGTTGCGAAAATTGGATGAGTGTCCCCGCGTGTGGAATGGATGAATGGAAGGGCTCATCACCCTGTTTTGAAACATCGGGGCCCGATGGTGATTCATTTGCAAGATTCATCATAGAACAGGTTTCGACAACAAGAGATTTTGAGGCGAGATTGTGGACAGAACAGTTGTTCTCTGAATGGTCAGTTGCGGGGTTATCCAGGCTTCGGAAGGTTGGAAGGGAGACCAAAAGTCTTCGAGATAATCAATCAGATGCTGGGCGACGGTGGTTCTGAGGCCGCAATTCCGGAAGTCTTCGATAGCGGGCACCGATCTCGATAGGGCTTGCATTGGAGTTGCTGGCATGTCGCGCGTGGGAATGGTGACTACCGAGAGGGCTGAGAGGGGTATTTTGTCAGATGAGGCCAGTCCGATCGGTGGTTCGGCGTAAGCAACCAGTGTGTTGAGTGCCAACATGATGATGAGAAAAAGCTGAACTGCGAAGAAGGAAAAGAGAAGGGAAAGTGTCTCTGTTGTGCGCACACTCGTCATGGGACCTCGTCTACTCGAGCCGGCCTCATTGTCGCACAAGTACTCGCAGGGTGAAAGTCGTAGAACGAAAAAGGGGCAAGGCCCGGCCTCGCCCCTTTCTGCTTCATGAGTCTATAACCTACTGGATGGCGGCAAACATTTCCTTGATCTCGGGAGTCTTCAGCTTCTTGAGCGCTTTTGCTTCGATCTGGCGAATCCGTTCCCTCGTCACCGAGAGGCTTTGCCCGACCTGCTCCAGCGTACAGGCCTGATCGTGGCCGATACCGAAGCGTAGCCGGATGACGGTTTGCTCTCGCGGTGTGAGCGTGCCGAGAATGCGCTCAAGCTGATTCGACATTTCAGTCCGGTGCACATGGGCATCGGGTGGGACGGCTTGCAGGTCGGGGATCATTTCCCCGAATTCCGTGCTTCCGTCACCCACTGGCTTCTCCAAGGCAACCGGCTCTTGAAAGGCCTGCACAGTTTCGTGGAGCCGCTCCGGTCTCATTCGGAGCACCTGCGCCACTTCTTCGAGTCGAGCCGGACGACCCAGTTGTTGCCCGAGCCGTCTTGTCACGCGAAGGATGCGGTGGGAGGCCTCAGTCTGGTGGACCGGGATACGAATGGTCCGTGATTGATCCGCCAACGCGCGCGTGATGCCTTGACGAATCCACCAGGTCGCATAGGTGCTGAATTTGAACCCTTTGCGGTATTGATAGCGTTCGGCCGCTTTCATGAGCCCGATATTTCCTTCTTGCACGAGATCCAGCAATGTCAGGCCACGGCCTGTGTAATGCTTTGCGACATCCACGACAAGCCGCAGATTGCAACGCACCAATTCGTCTTTTGCTTGTTCGAGCGCGAGCCGGGCGGAGCGGAGAGAGAGCAACCCTTCCTTGAGTTGCCTGGTAACGGCAATCGGGAGTTTCTGCTGTCCCGTTCCCTGTTCGATCATCTCGATGAGAATCTGCTGTGCCTTGTCGATCGCAGTGGCTGAAAGTCCGCTCAACCCTCTGATCATCTGGAGTGTGCGCTGCCCCTCGACCACAGAGGCTGGCCGTTTGAGGCGAGGGAGGACTCGTAAGGCATGGCGTAGAGCTTTCCGAATGGCGGTGGTTCCCGCGTCGATCTTCTTCGCCAGCTCGACTTCTTCTTCTCTGGTCAATAGGGCGCGTTCGCCGAAGGAGCGAAAGTAGAGCGACTCCAACATGAATGGGCCGTTGTTCACGGCAGTACGAGCCACTGCTTTTGTCGGCTCCTCAGGCTGTTCCTCTTCCGAGGTAGCTCGGCCGATCACATCCAAGAGGTCACTCGCGTCGGGATCGTCCGCATCGACGTCCTTTGCAATTGCGACAAGCTCATCCGGCTCAGGGGTTGGGAATAGATTCTCTTTCATACCATCGTCCCTCCTCTGCCTCTCTGATGTTGTGCGTCTTATTGCGGTGACTTCGACAGGCTCCCGTTGTTCTGCCCTACTTTGTGAGAGACCGCTATCTGTTAAACGATTCATTCTGGGCTCTGTTCTGCTAGGCCGTTCCATGTTCTCACTACGCAGCAAATCTTGTGCTGGATTGTTCATGAGAGTCGGGGGTCGCAACCCCTAGGAAGTACAGTACTATTAGAGTTATCTAATGAGGAAACTGGATAGATACTGAGGCAACCTTGCTGCAAGTGTGTGGGAGTGGCTATAGGGCAATAGACCTAATTGCCACAGCTACTGTCGGGCCAGATCACTTAAAGCAAGTGATCATATCGATCGGAACAGGGGAATTCGTGGCGGAGCTTTTCTTGTCGAAGCGCAACACGCGTCTAGGAGTCGTGAAATTTGCTCAGTGTGTTGGCGTGGACCTGTGTGCGAAACAGTATTCGCTCGACGTTCCGAGAAGAGGTTTGAGCAGAGGTCAAGAAATCGTCTCGTGGTCGCTGTCTTGTTGAAAACCCGGCTCGGCACTTCTAGAATGGGCTCCGATGTCATATTTCCAGTCAGGCGAACGGATCCATCTGGTCGACAAGAAAGGGCGGCAGTATGCCTTGACCTTGAAGGCTGGTGATTTCTACCAACTGAGCGGGCACAAGATTGCTCACGACGACCTCATCGGGAAACCCGACGGTTCTCTGGTCACGCTCTCAGGCAATAAGATAATGTTAGCGCTCAAGCCGACCTTCGGCGACTATGTACTGAAGATGCCGCGTGGCGCGCAGGTATTGTACCCAAAGGATCTTGCGCTCATTCCGATGTGGGCGGATGTCTATCCCGGCGCGCGGGTGTTCGAGGCTGGAACCGGTTCCGGGGCTTTGACGATGGCCCTCTTGCGCGCCGTGGGCCCGCGCGGGTTAGTGGTCACCTACGAGGCTCGTGAGGACTTCGCGCGAACGGCGATGACGAATATTGAACGGTATATGGGCCAGGTGCCGAATCTTATCCCACTTCGTCGGAACGTGTACGAGGGAATCAGTCTGCTCGAGGATGGTCTGCCATTCGATCGTCTCGTTCTCGACCTCCCTGAGCCTTGGCAGGTGGTACCGCATGCCGCACAGGTCCTTCGTTCCGGCGGCATGTATTTGAGTTTTGTTCCCACGGTCCCGCAAGTAGTGCAGACGGTTGAGGCTCTTGAGCGGGAGACGGTCTTTGGCATGGTGGAAACATTTGAAACGCTGTTGAGAACCTGGTCGATTCAGGGACGGAGTGTACGACCGGATCACCGAATGGTCGCCCATTCAGGCTTCATTACGGTAGCGAGGAAAATCGAGTCTGGTTTGTGGCCTGGATTTCATATTGTTGAGTCAGTCGCTGAGGCTGCTGATATTCACGAAGAACGAGAGGATTGTGCGCGATGAATCGTTTGAGCGGAAAGGTTGCGGTCGTAACGGGAGGCAATGCTGGCATCGGTGAAGCGATCGCGAAGGCCTTTGCGCGAGAAGGGGCATCGGTCGTGATCACGGGAAGACGGCAAGGAGAGCTGGATCGGGTTGTGAACGACATCGTGCAAGCACAGGGCAAGGCCGTCGCGGTTGCCGGATCGGTTACAGATGAACTCTCTGCCCAGGAGGCAGTGCGTCGGACGGTGCAACAGTTCGGACAACTCGATATCCTCGTCAATAATGCCGGCGTCGGGGACTTTGGGAAGCGTTTGCACGAGATCAACGATACGACATGGGCGCAGGTTCTCGACGTCAACCTAACCGGGGTATTCCGCATGACGCGAGCCGTTTTGCCGCAGATGCTCAAACAGGGGCGGGGAGCGATCGTCAATATTTCTTCTGTCGCGAGCTTAGTCGGATTGCCCACATTGCCGGCCTATGCTGCCTCCAAGGGGGCACTCGATGCTCTGACCAGGGCTCTCGCCGTCGATTATGCCAAGGATGGCATCCGTTGCAACGTGGTGAATCCCGGACTCATCGATACGCCGATGGCCGCTCCGCTGATGGGCAATCCGGAACAGCTGAACCCCATTCTTTCCCACTATCCTATCCGCCGACCTGGAAAACCAGAAGAGGTGGCCAGCCTGGTTCTCTATCTGGCCTCTGACGAGGCAGCCTGGGTCACAGGTGGAACCTTTCCTCTCGATGGAGGGATGACGATCTCGTGAAGAGACGCCCCATGAGAATGGCAGCGGTCACCACCTCGGGGATGGATGCTCGTCAGTTGGCTTGCAGATAGAACTCCATCGCGATTTTCGATCTATGGATATCAACGCACAAACTCAGTTCTGTGGTGTAATCGGTAACCCAGTCGAGCATTCGCTCTCACCCGCGATTCACAATGCCGCATTTCAGAAGCTTGGGCTCAACTTCGTCTATCTGGCGTTTCGCGTAGAAGCGATCGGCGATGCGATCAAGGGTCTTCGCGCTCTGGGAAGCTTTCGTGGGGCCAGCGTGACCATTCCCCACAAGGTGGCAGCTGTTCCATTGCTTGACGCTATCGAGCCGACCGCACGTCATATCGGCGCGATCAATACCATTGTGTCTACGGGCGGGACTCTCACAGGATATAACACCGATGCAACCGGTGCCTTGCGGGCGCTTCGTGAGGGCGATGTTACTGTGACAGGGCGTCAAGTCATCATGCTCGGGTCCGGAGGCGCGGCTCGTGCAATTGCTTTCGCGCTTGGGACAGAGGCAAGAATTGATCGTTTGACCATACTGGGCATCGATGATGGGGAACGCACAGCCTTGGCCCAAGATCTTCGATCGAAGACAGGGATGACCGTACTGGACTTGCCGCTGGATGGAGGGGCGTTGAAGAAAACTCTGCCGGATGCGCATGTGCTGATTCATTGTACTCCGATGGGGATGTCACCAAAAACACAGGAGACGTCCGTGCCGGCGGCGTTGCTCCATACGGGGCTGACGGTCATGGATATTGTCTATAACCCTCGTGATACCCGACTATTGAGCGATGCGAAGGCTGCAGGTTGCCGCACGATTCCCGGGATTGAGATGTTTCTACATCAAGCTGCGGCGCAATTCGAACTCTGGACCAATCAGGCCGCTCCAACCGACGTCATGCGCAAGGTTTTGGAAACCCGCTTCTCATGAACATTGTGCTGATCGGTTATCGAGGGACTGGCAAGAGTACGGTGGGTAAGCTGCTTGCGATGCGATTGGGAAGACAGTTTGTGTCAACCGATGAGGAGAGTATCAAGCGCGCGAAACGCACGATTCCAGAGATCGTTGCCCAAGAAGGATGGGAATATTTCCGCGATCTGGAGTCCGAGGTCTGCAGGGAGTTCGCTGGCCGTGACCGTCTTGTCATCGATACCGGCGGTGGGGCCATACTTCGTGCACAGAATGTGGAGGCATTGAAAAAAAGCGGCACGTTGTTTTGGCTGACAGCTTCCGTCGAAACGATCACGAAACGAATCGGCAGGGATAATCAGCGCCCCTCGCTGACGGGGAGCAAGTCTTTTGTCGATGAAATCCAAGATGTGTTGCGGGAGAGAACGCCGAAATATCAAGCGGCTTCCGATCATGTCATCACGACCGATGATCGATCAATCAAACAGCTGGTTGAGATAATACTCACACTGGTGTGAGCTCCTCGAAGGTGTCGCTGCCGGATCGATAAAAACTTGTGCCGTTGCACCGTCCTTGACAAGGCATTCTTCGTAGTGTTTGAAATAGCCGAGTGCGCCCGTAGCTCAATGGATAGAGCATCGGACTTCGGATCCGAGGGTTGGGGGTTCAAGTCCCTCCGGGCGCACCATTTTCTTCTCCTAGAAAACCAGAGTTAAATCGTTGGAGAGTCAGTAGCTTAGGGCTGATAGGCCTGGCCATTCAAACGATTCCCCTCCCCCCACAAAGTTGCATAGATTCCTCGTATCTTCAGCAGTAATCTTTGAATCAGAAGCCGAATCCAGGGGTGTAGGGATGGTGCTATGCTATGGGCAAGGCAGTGTGAGACTTAATAGCGGGAGGTTTCTTGACCGAGGACAGCAGCAGGTCTGGACAAGACACTGTCCCTGCTGTGGGCGGTGGTTGATGAAGCGGGATCCCACGGAGCCGTGGGTCTGTTCCTGCGGATGGTTGAGCGGATAGAAGTACAGTCACCCAGAGGAGGGGCGCATCATGAATCACGCAGTCCTCCATGACGTCCGGGCTGGTTTTCTTCTGATGGTGGGATTAGCCATGTTGGCGTTCATTTGTGCTGTGGCGGCGTTAAGCACAGTAATGCGCCCGATTCGATGGGCAGATCGCAAGCCGACACATTTCTAAACTATTTTCTCACTGATCCTGTCGTTCGCAATTAATCATAGAGCGGCACGTGTTGCCGTATTTATCCGCCCGCCCTCGATACCTTCACACAACATATTGAAAATTAATGATAAAATTATACGAGCGCAGAAGCGCCTCATTTTTTTATTCAAGTGCTATATTTCATCTACAAGGCGAAATGTTATTCAAAAAAAATGGAGATTAATCATGATCGGAAGTCCAATGAAAACAGGTATTGTGGTAGCGATGGGACTCGTCTTGTTGGTCGGTCAGGGTTGTAGCATGAAATGGCTGCAGTCTGATGGAGAGACGGGGGCAGGGTCTGGGCAAAAAGGACTAAGTGGGTTCTCCAAAAATCCTTCGGAAGAACGTCTGGGAAAGAGTGGCGATATCGTATCGCTTTCTCCTTCCGGCATGAGCGACCGTCAGCGCGCGGAGTTAACTAAAGAGGAAAAAGCAGCGATCGAAGCTGGTCTAAAGGACGTATTTTTTGGATATGATCAGTGGGCCCTGTCAGATGCCGGAATGGAGGCATTGAACCTCGACGCACAGTGGCTGAAAGATCACCCTGGAGCGGTAATGAAGGTTGAGGGTCACTGCGACGAACGGGGCACGGCCGACTACAATATTGTGTTGGGAGATAAACGGGCTAAGGCTGCGCGCAATTACCTGATCGAGTCGGGTGTAACTCCCAAACAGGTGGCAATCGTGTCGTACGGCAAGGCGCGCCCTTTTTGCACAGACCCTTCTGAGTCCTGCTACCAGCAGAACCGTCGCGGGCATGTGTTGTTGAATATGAAGAAGTAACAGAGCGATTCACGGCTTCCAGGGAACCCCGGCGCTTCTTCATGCAAGCCCGGGGTTCATTGTTTGGATTGGGGTGAGGTAAACATGGCGCTTGTGAAGAGTAAAGGGGATTCAAGTAAGGGGCATCCTCAGACCCGTACGATCAGAAAAGAGCCCTTTATGGAGAAACGTCAGCAGCCACGTTTTACTTCTCATTTCAGAAGTATCATTTCGGGCGGGCAACAAGAAGGCCAAGGGCGGACACGAGACCTCTCTGCCGGTGGCTGTATGATCGAAACGGATTATCCAGTCGTTGTGGGGGCTTCGTATGAATGCCGCATTTATGTCCCTGGGCTTGACTGGCCTTTGCGGATCGACGAAGCCCAAGTGCGATGGGTCAAGACCAATACATTTGGGATCCAGTTCATGAAGATTCAGCCGGATGAAGAAGCTAAACTCAAGCAGGTCCTTACCTCTCTCAACGAAGAACTTACGATGTAGCCCGTTATCCTCTCTTTTTTCCATTTAGATTCTGATAGCTTGAACGTTTCCATGTCTTGGATGTGGGAGTTCTGCGCCGGTTTACGACCTGTTCGCAGCGTCATGGCGTCTATGGTATAAGCAGCGTGAAAATTTGAAAGAAAATGGGAATCATTGTTACACCACATTGGGTCGGATAATCAGAGATCCGTAAGATGGGACACACTGCATCTTCAACTCAGACCGGATATCTCCTTGCAACCGTAGCAGGCGGTTGTTTTTGGTGTCTTGAAGCGGTCTATGATCAGATAAAAGGTGTGGTTGCGGTCGAATCCGGCTATATGGGAGGCCAGGTCGATCATCCGACGTATGAAGCCGTCTGTAGCGGTAGGACTGGTCACGCAGAAGCAGTCCGTATTACATTCGACCCAGACGTCATCGGCTATTGTGAGTTGATCGAAGTGTTGTTTGCCATCCACGATCCCACGACCCTCAACCGGCAGGGACATGATGTCGGGACTCAATACCGATCGGCCATTTTCTACCATACGCCTGATCAGAAGCAGATTGCCGAGGAGGTGATCGCAGCTGTGACAAACGAGAAGCGCTATGCCGATCCGATTGTCACGGAAATTACTCCTGCCGGGATCTGGTACGAAGCTGAGCCCTATCACCAGGAATATTTTGCGCGGAATCCCTTTCAGGGTTATTGTACAGCCGTCGTCGGGCCGAAAGTGGTCAAGTTCCGCAAGCAGTTCACTTCGAAATTGAAGACCTAACCGGCTTGAATCTCTCGAGGCATCCCGAACAATGTATTGAGAGGAAGAGGCTATCCTTCTATCAGGAACGACGGTAAATCTTGGAAAGCTTATAGGCGAGGGGCAAGGTCTTGATCCAACCAGGCGTCTTCCTGCCCTTCCATCTGATCGGATGCGCGAAGACCCGCAAAGTCGAATAGCCGTCGGTCCAGGAGGAGCGGCGGCGCCACGTTCGACAGGGCGGCGAACATACTGTCCGTGCAGCCAGGCGACCGCTGCTCCCATTCGCGCAACATCCCTTTAATCTCTTTCCGCTTGAGATCTTCTTGTGAGCCACAGAGATCACAAGGAATAATAGGAAACGCGCGGAGTTCCGCATATCGAGCGAGATCGCTCTCACGTACGGCAGACAACGGGCGAATCACGACATGCCGGCCGTCTTTTGAGCGTAATTTCGGTGGCATCGTCTTAAGCTTGCCGGTATAGAACAAGTTCAGAAACAGAGTTTCGATAATGTCATCGCGATGGTGACCCAAGGCGATTTTGGTCGCGCCCAATTCCGTGGCGACGCGATAGAGGATGCCACGACGAAGTCGGGAACAGAGAGAACAGGTGGTCTGTCCTTCGGGAATGAGCCGCTTGACGATAGAATAGGTGTCACGCGTTTCGATATGAAATGGAACTCCGATACGGGAGAGATAGTCGGGAAGTATATGGGCGGGAAACCCCGGCTGTTTTTGATCTAAGTTCACTGCAACAAGGTCGAAGTGAATTGGCGCACGCCGTTGCAAGACGAGTAGTACATCGAGCAGCGCATAGCTGTCTTTCCCGCCTGATAGACAGACCATGATCTTGTCGCCGTCTTTGATAAGGCCATACTCGCCAATGGTCTCTCCAACAAGCCGAAGCAATCTGGTTTGCAACTGCTCCGTGGTTTCGTCTAGTTTCAGGTAAGGGCGTGAAGGGCTTGCTGAATGTGACATCGCTCGGCATTCTACGCGGTCAGCCATGTGGCTGTCGATCTCCAACCGAGGGCATGATGGGGAATGATAAACATCACTCCGACGGAAAAATTCAGTCAGTGCTATTCGTGTGTACGGGGAACATTTTTCGGAGCGTGACTGCCGAGTACGCGCTCAAGGCCAGACTCGGCGCAGACATGTCCTGCGTCGTGAGCTCGGCCGGAATCCAGGCGAAGCCGCAGCCGTTGCCTGCTTGGATCCAGACCCGATTGAGAGAAAAGGGCGCCGATCCGACCAGACATGTCCAGCGACAACTTACCTATGAGATGGTCGAGGCTGCCGGCCTCGTCATTGCGATGGGGCGAGACCACCAAGCATTTGTCCGGGAGCAATTTGGCCATGACATTCCTCTGTTTAATCAAATTTGTCTTGGCCATGATACGCCGATTCTTGATCTGCACGAAGTAATGCCGGATTGGGAGACCGACCATGAGCGAGCCCGCGCCTATGTATGGTCGGTGATCGACGTGATCTGGGCCACAGCGCCAGCCCTTCTTCCTCGCCTCCGTTAGTCAGGTCGTCCGCATGTACAGCCTGTGTTGGTTCATTCTTGAACTCGACCGGACATTTTTTCTCCGCATATCAGAGATCGTCGCGTAAAGGCCTCCTCGATCGGGGCAAGGTTAAGACACGTGCTATATTTTCTACAGTATCTCTTGCAGGTTGACCGGGCGCACTATGACGTTGATACAACGACCGCGGATACAAGACGTGACAGCGGCTGATAGCCATGGTCACGAGCCGGAATGGGCCTCATGGTCCAATGAGAAGCTCTTGAGCCTTCCGATGAACCAGCTCGGTGTCACCCTCGACGGGTTATTTCTGTCGGAACAGATTCAGCAACTCTACGCTGAACTCGAAGCCAGGCAGCTCATATTCCGTCCTCACTTTTGGTTGTCCAACGAATGGTTTACTCCGGACGGTGTGCCGGGTATTGCCGTGCCGTTTTATCTGGCCCACCCACGACTCGCGAAACTTGAAATGGATCAGATGCTCGAGGTCGAGGGCGGGACTTCGGAATGGTGCATGCGCATTTTGAGGCATGAGGCCGGCCATGCTGTGGAAAATGCCTATCGGCTCCGCCGGCTCCGCCGCCGGCAACAGGTCTTTGGTCGGTCGTCCGATCCCTACCCAAAATACTACAGCCCCAGACCCTATAGTCGAAGTTTCGTGCGGCATCTCGATGTGTGGTATGCGCAAAGCCATCCGGATGAGGACTTTGCTGAGACCTTTGCGGTTTGGCTGACACCAGATTCGACATGGGCCGACCGCTACAAGGGCTGGCCGGTGCTCAAGAAGCTGCAATATGTCGATGGACTGATGAAGGGGCTGGCCGCTGTTTCGCCCAAGGTGATGACGAGTGAGGAGATCGATTCGTTGTCCGAACTGAAGAAGACCCTGCGCGAACACTATGAGCGAAAGCGCAGGCACTATGGCATTGAGCGGCCATCATTATACGATCCGGACTTGAAGCGACTGTTTTCCGATGCCCCTGCCCATGCAGATAAATTGAGCGCCGCCACCTTCTTAAACCGGTTCAGAAAAGAAGTGCGCCGCAAAGTTGCCGCCTGGACCGGCGAATATCAATATACGATCGATCAGGTCCTGGAGGATATGATTCGACGCTGCCGTCAGCTCCACCTGCGACTGCCGCTTGCGGAAGAGCAGGCGAAGTTGGATTTCACGATTTTGCTGACCGTCCACACGATGAACTACCTGCGTAGCGGACGGCATAAGGTGGCGGTATGAAACGTCTCCGGATCCTCGTCTTGATGCACGAAGATCTGGTGCCTCCCGACCTTCTCAACGGGCAGGACGTGGCGGGAGCCGAGTGGAAGACGGAATACGACGTGGTCTCCACGCTCCGCAAGCTCGGACATGAGGTCAAGCCGCTAGGGATCAAGAGCGATCTCGGAGTGCTCCGATCTGCTATAGAAGACTGGAAGCCGCACATCGCGTTTAATCTGCTCGAAGAGTTCGACGGGGTGGCGGTGTACGACCAGAACGTCGTGTCGTATCTCGAACTGCTTCACGTGCCTTATACCGGCTGTAATCCGCGTGGGTTGATGCTCGCGCGCGATAAAGTCCTCTCCAAGAAACTGTTCTCGTTCCATCGCATCCCATTCCCGGAATTCATGGTGGTGCCACAGGGACGGACAGTCAAACGACCCAAGTGGCTGTCATTTCCCCTCATTGTCAAATCAGTGACCGAAGAGGCGTCGCTCGGGATTTCTCAGGCATCCATAGTCGAGGATGACGACAAACTCAAGGAGCGAGTCGAATTCATCCACGAAAGTGTAGGGACCGGCGCACTTATCGAGCGGTACATCGAAGGGCGCGAACTGTATGTCGGGGTGATGGGGAATGGACATGTCCAGGTCTTGCCGGTGTGGGAGTTGATCATGGACAAGTTGCCGGAGGATGCCCGCCGGATTGCGACCGAGCGAGTCAAATGGAGTCGCACCTATCAAGCCAAATATGGGATTCGGTCTGGCGAAGCCAAGAATCTTCCTGAGGGGAAAGCCGAGGAAATCCAACATCTCGCGAAGCGTGTCTATCGCACACTCGGCCTGAGTGGCTATGCACGTATCGACGTAAGAATGGACGCAGAAGGAAACGTGTACGTGCTGGAGGCCAATCCAAATCCGCAAATCGCGCAGGACGAAGATTTTTCTGATTCGGCAGAGAAAGCCGGCTATACCTATAAAGATCTGCTACAGGAACTGTTGAATATCGGGCTTCGCTGGCGGCCAGCCAAAGCTGCCTAACTGTCTCCCCTTTCCTCACCCGACATTTGTTGATGCTTCCGCAGTCTATCAGAAGCTGCACGCGTGACAGTGCTTCGCCAAATCGCTAGGTCCTTTGAAGCTGGCCGCTACGAACGTCATGGCGGGGGTGGAGGGCGTGAGTGAAGCGAGAAGTGTTCTTTTCGTACGACTAATGGCCGTAGCGGAAACCGAATAGCAGGGCAACGCTTGATGTATCATTCTCCGGTAGCGACGGAGAAAGATTGATGTCGTGGAGATTGACGATCAATGTCGAAGTCAAGGCGAGATTGTGGGTAGCCTGGTATTCTGCTGAGACGCCAATAGGGATGTACCAGCTCGTGTCGTTGCGGTCGATGCGCCCAGGGCCGGTCCCTCGGTCTAGATCTGCGTGGAGTAGGCCGATTCCCGTGAAGGGCACCAGGTTGATGCCGTTATTGAGGCGAAAGTAATAGCGGCCGACCCCAGCGAAGGAGATCTGGAAGAGATCGCCCGTCGGGCTGATCTGCATCAATGGGCCGACAGAGAAGTTTCGATCGAGAAAATAATCGCCACTGAATGCGAGGTTGAATACCGTGCCATTGACCGTTCCGGATGTGAATCCCAGACCACTCCCGAATCCCCAGCGATTTTCGTCGGCTTGGGCCCTGGGTGTAAATACGGTGGTGCCCATGACCAAGACGGCGAACAGGGTGGCGGCGCAGGTCAATCGTGAGAATATGGTAGCAGTCCGGCGAATCATGGCGGCGGACTCTAGCACAGAGGGCGAGTTCGGACAAGTCGTTTGAGTGCGCTGATGACAATAGGGTATTCTCTGCCACCATGGGCGAGGGAGGGGGTACACATGTCAGCCAACTCGATGACACCGAAGCAAGCAGCGGTCGCTCTGATGGCCGCGATGCCGATGGGCGTGTCTATTCAGCAGCTTGAGGAATATGGGATCGAGGCGACGACGGAGCAGGCGTACGCGATCACGCAAGAAGTGCTCTCGCTCAATCTGTTTTGGATCTTCGCAGCCATCGAGGCGCACATCCCTCAGAAATATCAGTCCGCGCTGTCGGAATTCATTCTGGACACGCTGGAAGCAGGATGGGGTACGACTATTCCGATCGGTTCAGCTTCCTGGACCGTCTATCTGAATGAGTGGCAGGAGCGGCGACGTCGGTATAGTCGTTTAGTTGACGAAGGGATGAGTCCTCTTGCGGTAAGTGCGGAAGCCGCTGCCATCATAGAGGAGAATCGATGGGTCCAAGAAGCAGAGCGGCGAAATCTCTTGACCCTGCTGATCGATTTCGTGCCGGTCGATACCTATGGGCAGTTATTGGAAGATATCGGATAATCTCTTGGCAGGCAGTTGATAAAGTCTGCCAGCATCGTTCTCGCGTCGTTCAGGAGGCTCAACGTACCGAAGCGTACGCCTCGCCTCTTCGCTCGCTGCGGCCTTGCTGACGGTCTTTCTGAACAGCCTGCAGGCCATTCAGTTTCCGTCAGCGATCTCAGACGTGGTGTCATTTCTGGCGTCAGCATCTCGTTTGCTAACAAACTGCTTTGCCTGGAACGCCCTCTCAGAGGTAACGGTGATCAAGAACTTTTCCCCTGTTGTCCAACTCGTAAAGCAACGGCGCGCCAGTTGGGATATTCAACTCCAACACTTGCTCTCGTGAGAGCTGTTCCAGTTCCATGATCAGCGCTCGCAGGCTGTTTCCATGCGCCGCGACGAGGATCGTGTCTCCTTTCAAGACGTGTGGCTTGATAGTCCGGTCATAGTAAGGCAACACACGTTCCGCGGTGTCTTTCAGGCTTTCCCCTCCCGGCGGGCGCACGTCGTAACTCCGCCGCCAGATTTTCACCTGTGCCTCGCCGTATTTTTTCGCAGTTTCGTCCTTGTTCAACCCTTGCAGTTCGCCATACATCCGTTCATTGAGGGCCTTGTCCTTCTCAATCGGGATACCGGTCTGGCCGATGGTTTCCAGCGCGAGTCGCAATGTCTCATTCGCGCGGGCCAACACGGAGGTAAAGGCGCGATCGAACCTGAATCCGCGCAGTTTCTCACCCGCATCCTTCGCTTCCTGAATGCCGCGCGGAGACAGGGGCACATCGACCCATCCCGTGAAACGATTCTCCAGGTTCCATTGCGATTCGCCATGACGAAGCAGGACTAATTGAGCCATTATGAGTTCCTCTCAAGCCTGAAGGGATGTGTTCGCGGGCCAGAGCATACTGGAACAGGCGCTCAAGTCAAGCGGCTGTTTTTGACAGACCCGGCAGCGTTCTAATGCTCAATTTTTTGATGGTCAAGATTTCGTATGATTTGAGGTATCGATCTGCCGGCAGCGAGCGAAAGAGTGTCTGCTTTACACGTTGCTTTGAGAGACTGGCTTTGCCGGTTTTCCCGGTGGGTGTTCACCGTCCGGGAGTCCGTCCTGAAGCATTTTGAACATGGTGATTGCGAACAACACATACAAGGCAACTCCGATCCAGATCACGTAGGACTGGACGCCTCCGCTTTCTTTTAGTACCTCATCCAGCTTTGCCGGATCGCTCCCCGTGCTCCTCTTGATTTCGCCGATATGCTCGCGGCAGTGCCAGTAGTACACATAATTCGCTGTGGCTCCGGCCATAATGCTCCACACGAGGCCCACGGTCATGTCGCCGGTCAAGTAGGTCGAAATCATCGGACCGACAGCGTAGACCAGCGCGTACGTATACATCTTTCGGTAGAGAAACCAGAGGAAGGAGACATACAGAAAAGCCGGCCAATTCCATGTCAAGGCAAACTTCGGCTGTTCCCCTAATCCGAATTTTCTAAAATGTGTCAGATAACGATCGGCATAGGGGCCGATGAATTGGCGCCAGAGATGTTCATCGGGATGGGTTTCAGATTGGATCCTGGGGGCGGCAATCGGCGGTTCTGGTTCTGCGGCAAGCGTGCTCCCACACTGGTAGCAAAACTTCGCGTCTTCTTGGTTCTGTTGTTGGCACTGTGCGCAGGGTTTCATCTGTCCGAGAGTATCACAATGGAGACGCCCCCTGGGTAAAGAAGCGCCGCGACATTCCCATCCGTCTCCTGCGGCTCCTTTCAAGTTGCTTCCAATGGCAGCCTATGCTACCTTCCCTTACTTTACAAAGGGATACGTCTGTCATGCCCACAGAAGAACTGAAGCAGGACGCTGCACGGTATTTGATGCAGACCTATACACGTCAGCCGCTCTCGATCGTGCGAGGGCTGGGGACGAAGGTGTACGACCTCGAGGGGCGAGAGTACCTCGATTTCGTCGGCGGGATTGCGGTAAACGTCCTGGGGCATGGCCACCCGGATCTGGTTCAGGCGATCCAGCGCCAAGCCGCGCAGCTGATCCATACCTCGAACCTTTACTACACTGAGCCGCAAGTTAAGCTGGCGCAAACGCTGGTGGATCAATCGTTCGCCGACAAGGTGTTCTTTTGCAACAGCGGGGCGGAGGCGAATGAAGCGGCGATCAAACTGGCCCGCCGGTATTCCCATGACAAGTACGGAGCCGGGCGCTTCGAGGTCGTGACGATGAAGAATTCATTTCACGGCCGGACGTTCGCGACATTGACGGCCACAGGCCAGGAAAAAGTGCAGAAGGACTATGAACCGTTGCTCCCGGGCTTTCGCTATGTCGCCTTCAATAAACTGGAAGAACTGGAACGGGCCGTGACCGACCAGACCGCGGCGGTTTTGCTCGAACCGATTCAGGGTGAGGGGGGAGTCCATGCCGCGGACCGCGAGTACCTGAAGCAGGTCAGAGATCTGTGCTCGAAAAAAGATGTGCTGTTGATGTTCGACGAAATACAAACTGGGATGGGACGCACCGGGACGCTGTTCGCTTACGAGCAGTTGGGGGTGCAGCCGGACATCATGACCTTGGCGAAAGGGTTGGGGGGTGGTGTGCCGATCGGAGCTTGCCTCGCGACTGACTCTGTAGCAAAAGCCTTCTCTCCAGGCAGTCATGCCTCGACATTCGGGGGCAATCCGCTCGCTTGTGCGGCCGGGCTGGCCGTCTGCCATGCCTTGCTGGAGGGCCAGGTGCTCGATCATGCGCGCCAGATGGGAGAGTATTTTGCGAAGGGTTTATCCGACTGCAAAGCGCGACATCGCGTGGTGCGAGAGGTGCGTGGTCTCGGGCTTTTGCAGGGGATGGAGATCGATATGGATGCGAAAGTCGTTGTAAGCGAATGTTTGGCACGAGGCATTCTGATCAATGGGGCCGGCGAGCATGTGCTGCGATTCGTGCCGCCCCTCATCATCACTCAGTTGGAAATTGATCGATTGCTGGATACGCTTGGCGAGATTTTCAGCACACAAACGGCGTAAGGCGCTGAATGGATACAATAGGAATGACTGTACGAGTAACAAGTATGCGGGTCGGCAAGCAAGACTTTCTGGATGTTGCGGCTATCAGCAAGGCGGAGGTGGAGCGCTTGCTGGTAGCGGCGGCTCTGTTGAAAGACAAGCACCGGCGCGGGGTTCCTCATCCACTGCTTGCCGGGAAGACGCTGGGGCTCCTGTTCCAGAAACCCTCGACGAGGACACGGGTGTCGTTCGAGGCAGGGATGAACCAGTTGGGTGGCCATGCGCTGGTCCTGCCCATGGCCGATATCCAGCTCTCGCGCGGAGAAAGTGTCGCCGATACGGCGCGCGTGTTGTCGCGCTATCTCGATGCGATCGTCATTCGCACCTATGACCATGCGATCGTGGAGGAGTGGGCGAGAGAGGCGACGATGCCGGTGATTAATGGATTGACCGACCTGAGCCATCCTTGTCAGGCCCTCTCAGATCTTCTGACCATTCGCGAGAAGAAGGGACGATTGAAGGGGGTGAAGATCGCCTATATCGGCGACGGCAACAATGTGGCGAATTCGCTGATCGAGGCGTCGGCGAAGATGGGGATGGTGATTACCCTCGGGTGTCCGGTGGGGTATCAGCCGGAGCAGCATGTCGTGGATAGGGCGAGGGTCGAGGCCGCAAAAACCGGCGCGGTGATTGAGATCGGGCACGACCCCCATATCGCAGTGAAGGAAGCGGATGTCATCTACACCGACGTCTGGATCAGCATGGGCCGCGAGCGGGAACATGCGCGACGATTAAAAGTCCTGGCGCCGTATCAAGTGAACAACCGCCTGTTGCATCGCGCCAAGCCCGATGCGATCGTCATGCATTGTTTGCCCGCCCACCGGGGGGAAGAAATCAGCGCCGATGTGCTGGACGGTCCGCAGTCGGTCATCATCGATCAGGCGGAGAATCGGCTGCATATGCAGAAGGCCATCCTGACGAATCTATTAGGCAAGAGGAGCAGCGCGAGACGATGAGTCGTGGCATAAAGAAAGTGGTGCTGGCTTATTCGGGCGGGCTCGATACCTCCGTCATCTTGAAGTGGCTACAAGAAACCTACGGCTGCGAAGTCATCGCCTTCTGCGCCGATCTTGGTCAAGGGGAGGATCTGCAAGCGATCAAGGCGAAAGCGCAAAAACTCGGTGTGAAAAAAGTCTATGTTGAGGATCTGCGCGAGACTTTCGTGAACGACTATGTCTTCCCCATGTTACGCGGCAACGCGATGTACGAAGGCTGCTATCTGCTCGGGACTTCGATCGCGCGGCCTCTCATTGCGCGGCGTCAGGCCGAGATCGCGCTCAAAGAGGGCGCCGAGGCCGTGTCCCACGGCGCCACCGGAAAGGGAAACGACCAGGTGAGGTTCGAGCTGACCTACACGGCGCTGGCGCCGAATCTCAAGATCATCGCGCCTTGGCGTGAATGGACCATGCGGTCGCGGCGTGAATTGATCGAGTATGCCGATCGACACGGCATTCCCATCACGGTGACGAAAGCCAAGCCCTATAGCATGGATCTGAATTTGTTCCATGTGAGTTATGAAGGCGGCATCTTGGAAGATCCCTGGGAGTCGCCGCCGGATGAAATTTTCCAAATGACGGTGTCGGCGGAGCAGGCGCCAAACAAGCCGCTCGAAGTCGAGATCGGTTACGAGGCCGGCAATCCCGTGTCCGTCGACGGCAAGAAGATGAGCCCGGCGACGTTGCTGGCGCACCTCAATAAGCTGGGCGGCGCGCATGGAGTCGGGCGTGTCGATCTCGTGGAGAATCGCTACGTCGGAATGAAATCTCGCGGGGTCTATGAAACCCCTGGCGGGACGATCCTCCATGTGGCGCATCGCGGAATCGAGTCGTTGACGATGGATCGCGAGGTCCTGCACTTCAGGGATAGTTTGATCCCGCGCTTCGCCGATCTGATCTACAACGGGTATTGGTTCAGTCCTGAACGAGAAATGCTTCAAGCCTCGATCGATGCGGCGCAGAAGTACGTGACCGGCACGGCGCGGGTGAAACTCTATAAGGGGAGTTGCACGCTGGCCGGGCGCAAATCGAAGCAGTCGCTCTATCGTCTCGACATCGCCACGTTTGAAGAGGACGAGGTGTATGATCAGAAAGATGCCGAGGGATTCATTCGGTTGAGCGCGCTGCGGTTGAAAATCAGAGCTCAGAGAAAGAAGGCCTCTTCCTAATGCCACGAGCAACGGGCCGCAGCTCTGCCGCGTCGGAAAGCGGAAAGGCTTGGGCTGGGCGATTCAAACAGAAAACGAACCGGTTGGTGGAATCGTTCACCGTGTCCGTAGCCGTCGATCGGCGGCTTTACCCCCATGATATCCAGGGCAGTATCGCCCATTGCAAGACCTTGGGGAAGGCGCGCGTGTTGACCACCTCTGAAACCAGGACGATCGTGCGGGGCTTGGAATCGGTGAAGGCGGAGTTGGATCGGGGCCGCTTTCGATTCGCGCCTCAGGATGAAGATATTCATATGGCGATTGAACGCCGGTTGACAGAGTTGATCGGTCCGCTCGGCGGCAAGTTGCACACGGGCCGGAGCCGGAACGATCAGGTTGCGCTGGATGTTCGGCTCTATGTGCGAGAACAGCTCAGTCAGCTCGTGGCGCACCTGGAACAGTTTCAGCGAGTCTTGGTGGCAAAGGGAAAGGCGAATCGAACGGTCGCCATGCCGGGCTATACCCATCTGCAACGTGCACAGCCGGTGCTGTTCGCCCACCATCTCTTGGCCTATGTGGAAATGATCGAACGGGACAAGGGGCGATGTCGCGATGCGTCGGTGCGCGTGAACGTGATGCCGTTGGGGTCGGGCGCGCTCGCGGGCACGAACTACCCGGTTGATCGCCAGTTTACTGCCGGATTGTTGGGGTTCCCTTCCGTGACGCAAAACAGCCTCGATGCCGTGTCCGATCGGGACTTCATGATCGAGGTGGCCTCGGCTCTGTCGATCACGATGATGCATCTGTCGCGGCTCAGTGAAGAATTGATACTCTGGTCGTCCCAGGAGTTCCAATTCGTCGAGCTTCCCGATGCTTTCTGCACCGGGAGCAGCATGATGCCGCAGAAGAAGAATCCCGATGTGCCGGAATTGGTTCGAGGCAAGACCGGACGTGTGTATGGACATTTGGTCAATCTGTTGACGATGCTCAAGGCTCTCCCTTTGAGTTATAACCGAGACCTACAAGAGGATAAGCCGGCACTCTTCGATGCCCTCGACACCGCCACCGACTCGGTAAAAATTTTGACGGAACTGATGCGCCGGCTTACCGTGAACCGGGACATCCTTAAACGGGCAGTTCAGAGCGGTGGGATGCTGGCCACGGAAGTTGCGGACTATCTTGTGACCAGAGGCGTGCCGTTTCGCGAAGCGCATGCGATCACGGGTCGATTGGTGCGAGCCGCATTGGACCAAGGCCGCGAACTCACGGACTTCTCGCTCGAAGAGCTGCGGATATTTTCCGAGCGAATTGAAAAGGGCTTGTTCTCTCGGTTGACGGTCACTGCTGCGATTGACCGGAAGTCTCAGGTAGGCGGAACAGCCCGAACGAGAGTGGAGCAACGCCTGAAAGAACTTGAGCGAAGGTTCTCATGAAGGTGCGGACGCCGAACGCGACATTCATCGTCGTGGGTGTGACCATGGGAACGTTAGCGGCCTGCGGAATTGTGGGGGCGCCGCTTCCCCCTGAAAGTGTCGGTGTGACTCCGACCATTGAGCGGCAAAAGAAGTTGGAGGCGCTCGAGGAGAAAGAGCGTCAGGCTGCAGCGGCAGCAGAATCAACCGAGCCACAACCGGACCCACTGTTGCAGGGGCAGGAGATCGACCTTCCTCCGTTACAACCGGTAGGAACCAGGTAAGGGTCGAAGCCGCCGTCTGCTGGACCTCCAGAGTCTGATAGCGCTATACTGAAGCCTGTTCAATGTTGCAGCGGGCTTCCCTCCGCGGATACTCCACGCGAGCGATAACGAAAGATGCCGCCAATCAGAACATCTCAACGAACCTATTGACAGCCTCAGCCTAATCGCCGGATAGAGGTAAGGAGGATCAATTCATGCAACTCATTCAACCAGTGCGGCAGAGTCAGCTCATTGGGCAGACAGCAACGATCAAGCCTGCGCCAGGCAGGCGACTGTTGCTGGTCGATCCCTATCCGCGCAACAACCCCTATCGGTTGACTGCTGCGGAGCGCCGCGCGGTATGGTTTCCCAAGCTGAGTTTGCCGACCATTGCGGCCTATACGCCGGCGAATTGGGAAGTCAGTCTGGTCGATGAAGCGGTTCACGATATCGACTTCGACTTTCCCTGCGACATGGTTGGTCTCTCCATGTTTACCTGTTATGCCCCTCGCGCCTACGAGATCGCAGCAGAATTTCGCAAGCGAGGGAAGACGATTGTCATGGGAGGAGTGCATCCCACCTACTGCCCCGACGAAGCGTTGCGACATGCGGATGCGATTGTCTGTGGAGAAGCCGAAGATCTCTGGCCGCAATTGGTTGCGGACTATGAGGCGGGAAAGATGCAGCGCATGTACAAGATGACGTCATTCCCTTCTCTGGAGAACTATAAGAGTCCCCGTGTCGAATTGCTGAGTTCCGACTCCTATATGACGAGACAGTGTAGTTTCACAACGCGAGGGTGTCATTTCGACTGCGAGTTTTGCAGTGTGTCTCCATTTAACGGGAAGACCACGCGGCGTCGGCCGGTGAAGGAAGTGATCACGGAGCTTCGGAATGTTCAGCGGTGGATTCGCAGTGAATTGATCGAGCGAGTGCGCGATGAGCCGATGTGGAAAGCCTTCCTCACCACGCTGAAGATTCGAGTCGGCATGGAGGACGGCAGCATTGTCGCGTTTGTTGATGACTTGCACAACAGCAACCGCGCCTATTGCCGTGAGCTCTGGGCTGCGCTGAAGCCGTTGAAGCTCAAATGGGGCTGCCAGTCCACAATGTTTCTGGCTGACGACGAAGAGATGGTCAAGCTTGCGGCAGAGAGCGGCTGTGTGTCGGTCTTCGTCGGGATGGAATCGCTCGATGAAGACGCATTGGATGAAACGAACAAGCCCTTTAACCGGGTCCTGAAGTTTTCCAATGAGATCAAGATGTTCCACGATTATGGGATTATGGTGAATCCCGGGATTGTGTTCGGGTTCGACAGCGACGACGTGACTGTGTTTGAACGGGCCGTCGATTTCTTGACGAAAAACCAAGTGGAATTGGCTTACTTCAACGTATTGACTCCACTTCCCGGAACGCAGTTATTCGATCGTTTTGAAAAGTCCGGTCGTATCTTCGATAGGGACTGGGCGAAGTACGACGGCAAGCATGTGGTGTTCCAGCCGAGCCGGATGACGGTTGAGCAGTTACAGGATGGCTTCCACTGGGCCAATCATGAATTATATTCCATTCCTTCGATCTGGAAGCGGCTCTCGGGCACGAGTCAGCGGTTCATCCCTCGGTTAGAGATGAATCGTCAGTTCAGAAAGTTGGTCAAGAGAACCTGCCCGAAAGCGTCCCTGTCGCCGCTCGCGGGGGTATTGAAGAATCTTCAAGCAAAGCTCCCCGTGTTGGACAAAGAGCAATTGATTCCTAGCGCGCTGCATGCCCTGAAGCAGGCGTTAGATCCGAATGCGCTCTCGGCGCAACAATTGATATTCCACATCAAGGCCAAGCGGCATGACAAGTTTGCCGCCTTGTTCGTGGATCTTGACGGCACCCTCGATCGCCTGAATGCCTTGGAGTTGATTAAGCGAATCAAGGAAGCGGCCAATCAGGCGCGCATGGACATCATCATCAACTTCGAACACCTCAAGTTGGCGACGCCGGACGCGCTCAAGGCATTGGTGGATTCAGACGCGATGAAGGTGGCGATTCCAAATGTGAAGGTCCGTTATCGTAAATTCAAGGATGCGTTCGAGGCCTCACTGCAGGGTTTCCCACTCGCAGGCATCGAGCATCTCAACGAAGACTTGCAGGATGCATAATTTCGAATATCGGCATGGCGAGCTCTATTGCGAACAGGTGCCGGTCAGCCGGATTGCCAAGGAGGTCGGCACGCCTTGCTATATCTACAGCCACGCGACTCTCATTCGTCATTTCCGGGCGTATGATGGGGCCTTTAAGAGTGTGCCCCATGTGATCGCGTTTGCCATGAAGGCGAATTCCAATATCGCAATCCTCCGCCTTATGGCTAAAGAGGGGAGCGGGGTGGATATCGTGTCCGGCGGGGAGCTCTTTCGCGCACTCAAGGCAGGCGTTCCTTCCTCAAGGATCGTCTTCGCGGGTGTCGGCAAGAGCGCAGAGGAGATTCGCGAGGCCTTAAAGGCCGATGTCCTCATGTTCAACGTCGAATCTTCGGCCGAGTTGCAAGCGCTGAATGAGGTAGCGGCTTCCGTTGGAACTAAGGCGAGAGTCGCCCTTCGAATCAATCCCGATATCGATCCGAAAACACACCCGTATATTTCTACCGGCCTCAAGAAGAGCAAATTCGGGATTGCCGCCGATCGGGCGCTCGAAGAATTCACGCTGGCTTCCTCGCTCGCCAACATTGAGGTTGTCGGGGTTCATAAGCATATCGGGTCACAGTTGACGGAGGTCACGCCGTTTGTCGAGGCCGTGAAGAAGATCGTAAAGCTGGTCGGAGCCTTGAAGGCTGAGGGGATCAATATCCAATACGTCAATATCGGAGGTGGCCTCGGCATCACCTACTCGGATGAAACGCCGCCGCTGCCGCAAGATTTGGCGGATGCCGTGTCCCCGCTGCTGAAGGATTTGAATATCACCCTCATCATGGAGCCGGGTCGCGTCATCGTCGGCAATGCCGGCATTCTCGTGACGAAGGTGTTGTATCGGAAGGACGGCGAAGCGAAACGATTTATTATCGTCGATGCGGCGATGAACGACCTGATCAGACCGAGCCTCTACGGGGCCTACCACGAGATCCGTCCCTTGTCACAGGCGGTGTTGCAGCGACCGAAGCATCAGGTGGATGTGGTGGGTCCGGTCTGTGAGTCCGGCGATTTTTTGGCGAAGGACCGGTCATTGCCGGAGGTTAATCCAGGCGACATGCTTGCGGTGATGAGCGCGGGAGCCTATGGATTTGTGATGGCCTCCAATTACAATTCAAGACCACGGGTGCCGGAGGTCCTGATCAAAGGCGAGGAGATTCACGTCATCAAGGCCAGAGAGACGTACGACGACTTGATAAAGGGCGAAACCATTCCCGTATTTCTCAATTGAAGGAAGTCGCTGCGGCGGAGGAGAGAGCATGTTTACGGGCGCATTGATTGCCATTGTGACTCCGTTCCGGAACGGCAAGGTCGATGAGCGGGCCTTCGGCGACCTTATTGAATGGCAAATTGCCAACGGGACGAGCGGGATTGTGCCCTGCGGCACGACCGGCGAATCCGCCACCCTCTCGCACCAGGAACACCACCGCGTAGTCGAATTGACCGTCGAGGTGGTCAATCGGCGAGTCCCCGTGATTGCCGGGGCCGGCTCCAACAGCACAGCAGAGGCCGTGTCGCTCACCAAACATGCCAAGCAGGCGGGAGCCGATGGGGCTCTGCTCATTACGCCCTACTACAACAAGCCGACGCAAGAGGGATTGTACCGGCATTACAAAACGATCGCCGAGTCCGTAGATCTTCCGCAGGTTCTGTATAACATTCCCGGACGAACCGGCGTGAACATGTTGCCGGCTACTGTCGCAAGGCTTAGTGGACTACAGAACATTGTCGGAATCAAAGAGGGTAGCGGATCGGTCCAGCAGGCCTCCGAGATAGCGAGCGCTTGCGGCGACCGGATGACGGTCCTCGCCGGCGACGATGCTCTGACATTGCCCATGATGGCAGTCGGAGGGAAAGGGGTCATTAGCGTGACTTCGAACATCGTTCCATCCGAGATGGCCCAATTGGTCAAAGCCTTCCTGAATGGACATATCGATGAGGCGCGTCGGATTCATTTCGCATTGTCGCCGCTCTTCACCGCGCTCTTTTACGAGACGAATCCGATTCCGGTTAAAACTGCGCTAGGCCTGATGGGGAAAATCGATCCGGAGTTGCGGTTGCCGCTTTGTGCTATGGCAGCCGAGACAAGGGACCAACTGACCCGGGCCTTAAAGGACGCAGGTCTCGTCTAGGGCCTGGGTGGCCGTGTTCCGGATACTCATACTATGATCAACGTCGTTGTCGCAGGGGCAGCCGGTCGCATGGGCTGTCGTCTGATCGCCCTGATCAAAGATTCAACCACTCTGACGTTGGCCGGCGCCATTGAAGGGAAGGGCCATCATGCTGTCGGTGACGATGCCGGAGAAACAGCCGGCTGTGGCCGTGTGGGCCTTCCGATCACTGACGATCTCTCTTCACTCCTCGACAGGGGCGAAGTGATCGTCGACTTCTCCTCTCCTGAAGCGACACTCGATCATGCACGGACGGCGGCTCAGCATCGACGAGCCATGGTGATCGGCACGACGGGGTTTTCCGCTTCCCAGCTCGAAGAGCTGAAATCGCTGGCGTGTCACGTTCCCTGTGTGTTGTCCCCCAACATGAGCGTGGGGATCAATCTGATTTACAAGGTCATCAGCGAGATGGCAAAAACACTGGGGGACGACTACGACATTGAAGTGATTGAAGCCCATCATCGTCTAAAGAAAGATGCCCCGAGCGGGACAGCTCTCAAGATTGCGGAAGTCTTGGCGAGGGCTGTGAGTCGAGATCTGGATCAGGTTGGTGTCTATGCCAGAAAAGGCCTTATCGGGGAACGGAAGAAGGGGGAGATCGGAGTCCAAACAATCCGTGCCGGCGACATTGTCGGCGACCACACGATTCTTTTTGGCGGAGCGGGTGAACGCATCGAAGTGACACATCGGGCGAGTAGCCGAGATACCTTCGCGGGAGGCGCCTTGCGTGCCGCTCGGTGGGTGGTTCGGCAGCCACCAGGCCTGTACGACATGATGGATGTGTTGAGTCTCCGATAGTCTCTCCTCACTGTGCCGGTCTCCACATCATGAGCCTGATCCCAACAATCTCCACGACCGGGCAGATTCTAGCGAAGCGACGCCCGGTTCACGTCGCCAGCAGTGCAGCGATGTGGGTTTGAAATGAAACGTTATGTTTGTGAGAGTGAGAGCCGTGGTTCTTCGCGTAAAGGTCACAGCAGAAAGATGAGCGCAGACCTTCTGAGCGGAATCCGCCCACTCGGCATGAAACGGATACCACCCAAGGTGGCTTCAGCTGCCTTTCGCTCGTCGTATGTGAGCGGTTTCGGTCCTGTCATGACGCGGGCTTAATGTCTCGCGGTAATAGGCCGAGTCCACAGCTCCCACCCCAGGCCCGGCAGATATGCGCTCGTG
>DATIQH010000470.1:0-2802 GCA_035471155.1 Nitrospiraceae bacterium
CGGGAAGGCGACGGCTATCGATTGCCGGTCAGTGGATCTGTCGGACAAACGCTAGGACGTATCGGTGAATTGGGCCGCGTCTTGACCGACGATGACCTGCGGCGGGTCAATACAAGGAAAGGTCTCATTCAGCTGCTTGAGAACAAAGCCGTCGATATCGAAGACGTGCGCAAGACGCTGCTGTACGAACAAGAGCTGCGGCAATTGCAAGTTGAACTCGTCAGGCTTCAACGGTGGGTTCAGAGCAAAGGAGAACGGATTGCGATTCTGATCGAAGGGCGAGATGCAGCCGGGAAGGGCGGAACAATCCGCCGGTTCACCGAGCATCTGAATCCTCGCGCCATGCGGGTGGTTGCGTTGCCTAAACCGTCTGATGAAGAACGGGGGCAGTGGTACTTTCAGCGGTATATTCGGCAGCTGCCCAACAAGGGCGAGATCGTGTTCTTCGACCGCAGTTGGTACAACCGCGCGGTGGTCGAGCCGGTGATGGGATTCTGCAGCAAGAAGGAACATCAGCGGTTTCTGCAGCAGGTTCCGGAATTCGAACATATGCTCTACGAAGATGGTGTGACCATCATCAAGTTCTGGTTCTCGATCTCGAAGGAAGAGCAGGCGAAGCGATTCGAAGCGCGCAGGCAGAATCCGCTCAAGCAATGGAAGTTGAGCCCGGTCGATGAGAAGGCGCAAGAACTGTGGGACTCCTACACCCGCTATAAGGAAGAAATGTTCAGCAAGACGCACACGACATTCAGCCCCTGGATTATCGTCAAGGCCAACGACAAGCAAGCGGCGCGCTTAGAAAGCCTCCGGCACGTGCTTAACTTGTTGCCGTACAGCGGCAAGGACGAAGCCCCGATCCGCCTGGCGCCGGATCCCAATGTGATCGCCCGATTCCACCGCAAGATGGTGGAGCTGGATCTGTAACATACGCCGGCACGAGACACGATGAATCCGATTCGTCCAGCCGCGGCTCACCAATGTTGTGAGAAGCCGTCATAACGAATGCGGATTCGTCCTATGCCTTTTCGCATTCGTTCGCAGTGGCATTTCTCCTCAGTTTCCTAACTCTACCGGCGCGAGACTCCCCACTCTCGCAGGCACAATAGAACGAGACCGATTGCTCCACTGCCGAACAGCCTGTTAATTCACCGCCATCTAGATCTCTGCTTTTCCCCCGATTGGCATAGAGGTTGCTGATCCGTACATACAATCCATCGAGACGGTGTAGTGGCTCGATTATGCACGAATTGCAGCCACATAATCATTCAACACTATAGAGGAGGTTGTCATGACCACGTTATCGAGACCCGGTGTTCCTATCGGGGGATTCAAGACTGTCGGACAAATTCGCGCGACAAACGATTTGGTATTTCGACATAACCAAAACGCGATGGGAGTGGCTGTTGAATTACTAACTTCGCACACACCGGGCGCTCCTGTGGTGGATGGAAGTGGCGAATTCATCGGGTTCGTCAGCGAGTTCGATCTCCTTCGCGCGCTTGATGCAAAGAAGGACTTGAACCAGTTGACGGCAGGGGATGTCATGGCGAAAGACCGCATCGCGGTTACGACAGAGACCAGCGTCGACGAGGCGGTGAAGATCATGGAAGAGAAACGGCTTCTCAACCTTCCAGTCAAAGTGAATGGGAAGGTGGCCTATTCGATCACGCGGCACGATCTGCTGCGGGCCTGGATCGGCCTCGGGGTCGATATCGAAACTAATAGCGCTCCGTAAGGTGTATCTGTGCAGAGAGAATGGGCGATATCTTTCCGACAAGTTTGATTCTCGACTTAATAGCACGCGTTGCTGGTTCGACGTTCTACAGCAGACGATCAGAGGAGGAAGGTGATGAGGCCGAGTATGTTTCCGTTGATGGCTATGTTGGTATCTCTTGCCATCCCTGCCGGGGCAGCCGAACGGCACATGATGCAGCCACGGGTGCCGGCCGACAAGTTGGCTGAAGCGCGCGCACTCACAAGCCCGTTGTCGAGTTCCCCGGAGATCGTCGAGCAGGGCAAAGCGCTCTATAATGGTAAGGGGACCTGCTTCAACTGTCACGGGAAAGATGGGGGTGGAGATGGCCCGCTGGCCGCACAGCTCAATCCATCGCCCCGTAATTTCCAGCACCACGGATTCTGGCGCCATCGCGCGGAAGGTGAAATCTTCTGGGTGATCAAGAACGGATCGGCCGGTACCGGCATGGTCGGATTCGGCGGGCAACTGACGGACGAAGAAATCTGGAGCATCATCCAGTATGAGCGTAGTTTTGCCGGCATGCACGGACCGGGCATGATGAGGCGCGGAGAAGGCATGGGTATGGGGGGTATGGAACACGGCGAGCGGAGAGGTGGCATGGGCGGCATGGACGGACAGTAGTCGGATGCTTGTGGGGGCGATGCGCGCAGCCTGTAACCGCAATGTTGAATGTTCACTTGAACATCGCGAACTGCGCATAGAACATTATTTTTGAACAGGCGATGTATCTGAGTGGTGATTTTTCGACGATCTATCAGGAGTAACGAGGCTCGTGATGATCTTGAAGGCCTCGACGGCGGCCTCGATGCTTATGCCCGGTCAATTTCAGTAATACCTCGGAAATACGGTGAATCCTTTTGAAACGACTTGTCTCCCACGGTCAGTCGAATGTGCGAGGTCTGTCTCGGAAGGGATACACCAGGCGAAGCTCCCCAACCCTAACCGCAGGAGGTGCATTGTGACGAGAAGAGGATTACTGGCCGTGATCGCGATTGCCGCAGTCGGATTGAGTGGAGTCGCTCCCCGGATGGCAATGAGCGGCGAAC
>DATIQH010000471.1:0-4762 GCA_035471155.1 Nitrospiraceae bacterium
AACTTCGCCATCCCCTTCTCGGAGGACACCTTCGTCAACGCCGCGGTCAATGTCGTCTTCCCGTGGTCCACGTGCCCGATCGTCCCGATATTCACGTGCGGCTTCCGCCGCTCATATTTCGCCTTCGCCATACCTCGCTCCTTTTCTAGAAATCTCTCGCTGCCCTCATCTCTTCGCGCTCACTGCATGAGCCGCAGATCGAGCAAGCTCTGCTTGGAGCCCACGACGCGGATCGAACGCGTGACCTCGTCCTTACCAAGGACGTGCTCTACCAACTGAGCTACGTGGGCGCTCTTCGTTAATCGTGAATTGTGAATTGTTAATCGCAAGACAATCAACCTAGACAATTTTGCTGATCCACCCGTTTCACGAATAACGACTCACGTCCCTTTTGGAGCGGGCGATGGGATTTGAACCCACGACAGCCAGCTTGGAAGGCTGGAACTCTACCACTGAGCTACGCCCGCCCTTACTCGAGTTCAGCGCCGAGTTCGTCTTCAGATTATGTACTCTCTCTGCACTCAACGCTTCTCACTTGCCTGCGTCTGTTCTTTGTGGTGGGCAGGCAAGGATTCGAACCTTGGAAGCCGATGGCAACAGATTTACAGTCTGCCCCCTTTGGCCACTTGGGTACCTGCCCTCAATACCTGCACACAAAACCCTAAGCGTTCAATTATTTTAGCTGTCTCATTCGTTCGCATGGTGAAAAACGAAGAGCAAGCTAGTCCGCGCACAGCTCCCCCGTCCTTATAATTTAAGGGGTACACGTGGTGAGCTGAGGACATAGCCCTGTTCAGGAAAAGCTGGATTCTATTGATGAAGTCCGGTGAAGTCAAGAGCCAAAAGCAGAATTATCTTGTTTTTCTCCGAAACTGCCTACCTTCGGAATTTTCCTTCCGCCACCCGGTCAGATTCTGCCCGCACGCTGCCTTCCTCCACACCCACGGCTGAACGAGATCATTTCTTTGAGCACCCGGCTAACATAATCAAGGAAGCGCCTCTCCTATTCCGCACCGGCCATATCGTTCAGGTCCCTGACCTGAACCGGAAAATACCCTTCTCGCACGCAGGAGGAGACCAGAGGGAATCTCAAGGACATTTTCCATAAGTACCGCTGCTTCCTGTTCCGATAAACGCGACGCAGGGGCTAAATACCGCTTTCGAGCGATGGCCCGCTCAGCAGAGTCTTCCGGCTCGTAATACCCACGAAGAGAGCCTTCTCGATCGGCGTTCTTCAAACGACGTATCCATTCATCCTGACTGCTTCCTGACTTTTGAATCGATCGGCCGGCGCGGTTGGCAAGTTCCAACTGATTCCACACGATCCACCCGACAAACACTGCCCATGTTTCATTGAGCGCTTCCCAGGATTCACGCTCGGAGAGAAACCGCTCTTCCGTTTCACTTTTCCTCTGCACGACCGGAGTGATCAACACCGATCCATAGTGACAAGCCTGCTGCACTTTCGCGAAAGCGAGCACGGGATTCGGCGCCACATCGGGCGATGCTTCAGCCGCCGTCACCAAGTAGTCGATATAGGCATGGAACAGTTCGTGGTACAGCGTTTCCATCTCGGCGTGAGTAAGCCGTCCGAGCGGGCGCAACGTCGCTCCGGCTCCATTAAAAGAGAGCGCGCGATTGAGCACCATCCGATGCTCCCCCGGATGATACTCAGCGGCATAACTGTGCAAATCGTCGAACTCAAACCGCACGAAACTCGAAGGAACCGCCATGAGAAACTTCGTTGGGAGGCCCAGTGCCCGGGCCTCCTGAATCAACTGCCCCCACATCCGGCCGGCTGACGCGAGACGCTCCTCTGACATTCCCACATTCGGCGCGAAGAGAAGTCCGCCCATGAGAAAGCCCATTGCAACCACTTTGCACAGCGTACGCACCATGAGGTTGATCCACTTCGATCCTGGAAGGAGGGTAATGCGGGAACAACTACTCACGCATATCGGTCATCGCGAGAATACCAGTCATGCTGTCCGCCTTCTTCCACCAGGGCCAGTTGGTCCAACAGTGCAGGCGAGACCGGGTCCAGAAAACGGGAGGGCTTCGACAACAACATGCCACTCCCCCTGTCGAACACATTAATCGGGTAGGTCAAGTACAAGTGCCTCTTGGCTATCGTCACGGAGACATAAAACAACCGACGCTCCTCCTCCAGCCCCTCATCCTCGCTAAACGAGTAGACCGACGGGAATCTTCCATCCACAATCCAGATGACGAATACACATTGCCACTCAAGCCCCTTGGCAGAATGGATCGTAGACAATACCAGTCGTTCGTCGTCGCGATCTGGCGCCTCAACGCCAGTCGCGCTTCCATCCGGTGGCTCCAACGCCAGATCGGACAGAAACGTTTCAACCCCCTGATACCCTTCCGCAATCGTTTGCAAATGATCCAGATCCCGTGTGCGCTTGGGATAGTCGTCGTACTGCGCCTTCAGAATCGGCAGGTAGTACTCGTAAATATGGTTCACCTGCTCGGCAGGACGAAGCTCGCCGGCTCCGGCAAGACTTTCGAGCGTCAGAGCCAAATCCTTGAGCCCTTTCCCCGATCGCCCCGGCATGTCACGAAGGACATGATAAGGGTTATCCGATTTCACCAGCGCGGCCATGACATCCTTCGCCTTCTTCGGCCCCACACCTTCGACGAGCATGAGCACGCGATGCCAGCTCACGGTATCCAAAGGATTGGCCACTACGCGCAAGTGGGCCAACAGATCCTTGACGTGCGCCGTCTCGATAAATTTGACTCCGCCGCGCTTGATAAACGGCAGTCCATGACGCGAGAGCTCGATTTCAAGATCGAAAGAGTGAAAGCTCGATCGAAACAGCACCGCCATTTCTCCGAGCGGAACCCCCTCCTCCCGCAACTCCAAAATCTTCTGCGCGATAAAACGCGATTGGGCATTCTCCCCCGCCGCCTCTACCAGAACAGGCAACGGCCCATCGAGCTTTCTCGTAAAGAGGTGCTTGCTATACTTCTCCGCCGCCTCTTCGATAATCGCATTCGCGAGATTCAGAATCGGCTGAGTGCTGCGGTAATTCTCTTCCAGCTTATAGATGGTGGTGCCGGGAAAGAGCGCCGGGAACTCCATGATGTTCTTGAACGTCGCGCCACGGAACGCATAAATTGACTGCGCGTCGTCACCCACGACCATCACGTTCTGATGGGTGGAGGCGAGATGCCTGACGACATCCGCTTGCAAGCGATTGGTGTCCTGATACTCATCCACCAGGATATATCGATACAACGATGAAATCGTCCGCCGGACCCCTTCGTCTTCCATCAAGAGCCGACGCAGCAACACCAGCAAGTCGTCATAGTCCACCAGTTGACGCTGACGCTGCGACGCCTGATATCCCCGCTGCAGCTGGCTCAATGCATCCAGATGGTCGGAAAAATGATCGAACTCTTCGACCACGATCTCATCGAGCGGGCGTAACGTATTCTCCGACTTGCTGAACATCTCCGCAATCGTACCCTTGCGGGGGAACCGTTTGTCTTTTTCGTTCAAACCAAGCTGTGCGCGAACCAGTGCAATCAAGTCTTCAGCGTCACTCCGGTCGAGAATCGTGAAGCCCGGTTCAAGACCGATGGACCGGCCATAGCGCCGGAGCAACATATTGGCCACAGAGTGGAACGTCCCGCCACGAACCTGTTCACTGCGGACACCGATTAGTTCACCGGCCCGTTCGAGCATTTCCTGAGCCGACTTTCGCGTGAAGGTCAACAGCAGAATATGGGAAGGATCGATTCCCGAGTCGATCAAATAGGCCACCCGATAGACCAAGGTTCGCGTCTTGCCGCTGCCTGCACCGGCAATGACCAACGATGGCCCCTCGCCCGCAGTCACAGCCGCAAGCTGCTGGCTATTCAACGCCGCCGCATAATCGATGGAGAGCTTCCGGGAAACGGCCTCGTCAACCGGCCGCTTCAGCACATACGTCTTGGTTTCTCGTTCCATAGAAATGAATGATTGAAAAAACTGTTGGGCAGTTCGGTCATTCAGGGGAAGCGCTGTATAGCATACTAGCCTCTGCCCTTTCAAAGAGAAGGGGAACGGAGCGGCCAGGTGCCCTCCTTGCTCGCAGAACGCGCCCGATCAGAATGTGCTCGTTCGATGCGCGCAGTTGAGGGCAGTCTTGGCCACTCCTCAAAAAAAGATGGAAAGAGAGGAAGGCCCTCGGAGGGAGCAAGTGGACGAAAAACCAGAGCGCACATAGGTGTCATTGTGTGGCAGTCCAAAAGCTTGCGCCGGTTTATCTGTCAGGAAGTAGCGGGAGGGAGCGAGATTTGAAACCTCTACAGCATCAGAGACTATAGGGCCTGATCTCACCGCACCGGTTCTATCTCAACCATTTACGAAGGCCAGAGGCAGATGAAAGACCGATCAAACCAGATCGGGCACGATGGTTCCGCTACAGTTAAGCTGCAGTGCGAGATGTTGTTCAGGAAACGCGGTCGCTTGCTAAACCGGTTTCAACAGCCCGCTTGGTGAAATCCAGACTTCATGCCATTTTCCGTCTCGTTTATTTCACGCACTGAGCCGTCTGGGAAGCACATAAACTCATGAAGTTGCTCGCCAATGTAACCTCCGAAGCGGTTCTTGGCATTGAGACCAACCGAAACCCGGCGTTAGCGGCCGGACCGCCGCTGTTGACCACACTGACGAGCGCGCCGCGCCGCTGCTTCAAACCGAACTCGGCCAGCGCGTTGAGCGGCACATCCTGCACCTGGACGCCGATCACGC